>JAFDTG010000072.1 GCA_019594235.1 Candidatus Saliniplasma halalkaliphilum
CAGAGTTCTTTTACTCTTGTTGTTACCAATTATAGATTGATCTTCGCAGAGGTTACTAAACAATTGTTGAATCAGGAACGTGAAAGAGCTACAGCGGGGGTACAGAATGAAGGTATGATGAGTCGTTGGAAAGCGTCTATGTCATCCCATTTCAACTTTCACAACAGGTATCACAATATGCCGCCACAGTCTATATTGCAGGAGAGCCCTAACAATTACGAACTTAGGCCGGATCAGATTAAAACCGTTAAAGTTAGGGCAGGTCACTACGATTACGGATCAAATCAACAGTTATCAAATAAGATGGTTATCAAATCGACGATTGGAAAGAAGAAATTCACCTTCGACAAGATGAATACCAGGGATGTTAAGAATCTGATAGGTCAACTTTTAGGACCAAAAGTTCGTTGAAATTTGGATACTAAAACATTCTCCGTAAACTTAGTTCATCTATTTTTATATCTGCTTGTATAGTTCCGGGATTAACATTATACATACTCTTTTTGGCTTAACAAGCAAGCTAATATTTCGTTAGTCCTTTGAAACATAGACCTCTATGATTACCAAAGTTCTTGATGTTTCATGCAATTAATAAGAATCCCCTAGGGATGGTAGGGAAATTTCTCTAGATTCATCTTTGGGGAGGAGGGGGCGGAGTTTCTCCTTCATCAAAACCACCTTCTTCCTTCGGAGGATACGAAGTCCGTTCCTGTTGTGGTGGCTGTGGCGATTCTGGTGGTGGACCTTGATCCGGAGGTACGTGACCTCCCTGATCTCCTTTGTCACCGCTACCCATCAATTTTACGGCAACCACTATGATTACCGCTATGATAACGATGATTATTATAATAGCTATAGCGAGACACATCATACCTCTCTCTATTAAATCATCCAAAAATCCTTCAGGATCTACTTCATCTTCTTCTACATTAACGATAAATTCAGCAGTCAAACCTTCTGCTTCTACTTCATAAGTTCCAGCTTCATCTGTCATAAAAGTTATACTAGCGGTTTCGGTTTCTCCACCAGCAACAGAGACCGTATCCGATCCAACATTAACTTCGTTGACATAAAACTCTACAGTATAATCACCTGTCTCCTCACCAACATTTTCTACATCGATAATCAACTCTAATTCTTCACCTACAAGAACCTCAGTTGGTTCGGTTCTCAGATTCGAAAATTCAAACTCTGCGGGATCTAGAGCAGTGGGGTCCTCTTCGAAATGAGCCGTGATATCCATATCGCTTTCCATGACTATAACGATGTTCTCCTCTTCACTAACGTAATCTCCTGTCCATTCATAAAATTCTCTATCCTCATATGGGACTGCATTCAACTCAACTTCAGTTCCGTGTAGATAAACGTCTTCATAGGGCCATTCTGTTATTTCAACACCATCTACTTCGACTGTACCTTCCCCGATGGGGTCATTTATCGTAAGTGTATGTTCACCTGTTATGGCATAAAGATGATTATCAAAAGACCCAAAGTATAAAGTGCCATCTTCTCCAATTGATGGTGATGATCTCACATCATCATCCGTCATAAACGTCCAATCTTCCGTTCCATCTTGATTCACGGCATGTAAGTTGTTGTTTGCTGATCCAATATATATTGTACCATCACCACCGATAGCTGGTGCAGATTGCACAAAACCGCCTGTATGATATATCCATTCTTCCGTCCCATCTGGGTTGATTGCATAGAGGTTCTCGTCTCCACCACCTACGTAGATAGTACCATCCTCACCAATAGCCGGATTAGGTGATGGTTCCCACCCTATTTCGAAGGTCCATTTCTCAGTCCCATCTGGGTTAACCGCATACAAATTCTCGTCCCAGGAACCGAAATAGATCGTACCGTCGTCAGCGATAGTAGGGGTGGACCATACATTCCCACCTGTTTCAAAGCTCCATCTTTCTGTCCCATTCGGATTGAGTGCGTATAGATTATTGTCCCAGGAACCTGCATATATGGTTCCATCGTCACCGATAGCAGGAGAAGAATCTACTAAATCACCAGTGGTAAAATTCCATTTCTCAGTCCCATCTGGGTTGATTGCATATATGTTGTTATCAAAAGAACCAAAATAGATTGTACCGTCCTCCCCGATGGTGGGAGAAGAAAACACTATACCATCTGTTTCAAAAGTCCATCTTTCAGTACCTGCCCTACTAATAGCATATAGATTGCCATCGTGCGAGCCGACATATATGGTTCCGTCATCACCAATGGCGGGAGATGAAGAGATATGATCGTTAGCCTCAAAGCTCCATCTTTCTGTCCCGACTCTATTGAGAGCATATAGATTATTGTCCCGGGAGCCAACATATATGGTACCATCGTCTCCAATAGCAGGAGATGACAAGATATTATCCTCTGTTTCAAAGCTCCATCTTTCAGTGCCATCTACATGACTGGTGTCGTATGGACTCCTACGGGTGTTCCTTTGATCACGACCAAAACTAGGCCATGGAGAATCCGCTAACTGTTTCAATTCCATTTCGGTCTGTGTATATTCAAAATTTTCGTTTCTTTGTATATCCAACGATGCAATACCCGCAACCAAGATTGAGAGAATTAACATCGATGTAACCGCTAAAATTATCGCTTTACCATGCCTATTTTTTTCCATATCTTAACCACCTACATTTTTTTATAATTGATAACGAGATTCTCAAATTTTTAGTGTTGTAATGTTCATTAAAAGTTTATAAATAGTATCCTTAAAATCTTTTATTTTGAATACGTCCTGAAGAATACTGAGGGACCTATGGTGATCCCCAAGTTCAATTCTGGATCTTTCTAGATTTGCTACCACTATAGCTTTCAAACCTCAGATTATAATATGAGATTAAAATATTTATATTTGTCGTTTATCTGTTTTTTATAGATTTTCTAATCTGGCTAAGGGATTCAAAATCAACAGATTTATTATATAATGTTGTTATAACTTATGTGATAACATGGGTGGAGAAAAAAATAAAATGAATAAATACAAAGCCGTGCTAAATAAAAAGAGTGGGTTCGAATCCGAAGTAAAAATCAGGGATTTTACGATAACTATCGATGAACCAGAAAGAATTGGAGGAACGAACAAAGGCCCTAATCCTGTTGAAGTTTTACTTGGTTCTTTAGTGGGCTGTCTAGATTTCACCGGAACTATTGTAGCTCAGCAGATGGGATATGAACTAGAAGATTTCAAGCTCGAAGTTGAAGGAGAACTTGATCCACGTGGGGTCATGGGTGAAGCTGACGTACCTGCGGGATTACAGGAGATACATGTAAAAGTGAAAGAAGTAAAAGGTATCCCTGAAGAAAAGATAACGGAATTTTTAGAGGCCGTTCAAGATAGGTGTCCAGTTGATAACACTATCACTAAAGGTGTAACCGTCGATATCGAATGGTGATCGCCATGGCACTAAAGATAGATCCTAGTATATTGGATTCAGATGATATCGGAGAAAAGACAGCTAGGTTGGAGATGGGACACAAAGAGGCAATCGAATACGTGCGAAAAGTCTGTGAAAAAAACGGTTTCGGGATACTAGTGGAGTTTTCACCCTCTGAGGTGTTGAACAAAAAAGTGGGTGCAGATAAAGATCCATATTACGTTTTAGGTGCCTGCAATGCCAAAGTAGCTGATAATGCTCTGGATATGACCATGAAGATCGGATGTCTCTTCCCATGTAATATGGTTATATGGGAAGAAGAGCCAGGGGTACAAACAGTTTACCACATATCCATCATGAAAGCGGCCCGATTATTAGGTATAGCTCCAGATAACGGAGATTGGCAAGCGATAATCGACGAAACTGGAAAGAACGTTGCAGCGGTCTTCGAAGAGTTAAAATCCCATAAATAAAACCAGTTTTAATGGAAAAATCATTCAGGTGGTGGGGTGTCTGAATCCCCTTGAGTGGAATGATGACTTTCTTGACCAGATGGTTCCTGCGGAGGTTGAGCTTGGCCTTGTTGATATCCATATTGAGGTGGAAAGTACTGTGGAAAAGCTCTACCTAATGCACTTTTAACCTCATCCATTTTGAGATACCATAAAATGAATATTATAGCTCCAAAAATAACACCGGGCATAAGTAGTATTATGCCGAGTATCAAGCCTAATGTAGTTAAACCATACTTGGCCTGTATGCTGGTTCCGTTCCGTTGAGGGTAGAATTCAAATTCGTAGGAATTCAATGTGCTCTTACCTTCTAATATATTCTGATAACCACTCAAATTTATGCTAGATTCGGAATAAACAATAGATTGTATCTTACTTTTAGCTGTTTCAACATCATCGTTTGTAAACAGGTTTTGATCACTCAGTTTGATACCATCCATTATCTTTCACCTCATTCCTTAATATTATGGAGTTTTATTTATACGTATTGTTTTCATCTTACTTTGGTAGAATAGCAGAGTTTACTTGAACTCTTTCAAGAAAGGAAATCCTGGATAGTATTTCATGGATGAAACCTGAAGTCCTGCGCAACCTATATATCGAGATCAATTAATGATAATTTTAAGTCGTAGCAATGAACTTAAAAAAAAGACCTCAAAAAAAAAGTTAGCTTTTTACTTGGTGTTAATTATTGTATTAATCCTTATAATATCTTTCGCTTTTAAAAATACACGAGATGATATCCACTTCGAAGAGGAAATTATCTTTATCACGAATTCAAACGGTGATGAGATCGAGATGAACGTTTTAGTAGCCGAAGATAGTGAACAAAATGAAAAGGGATTGATGGGACGAGAAACGCTGTGTGATTACTGCGGTATGCTTTTCGTATTCGAAGAGGATGTTGAAGGAGGATTTTGGATGAAGGATACTTACATACCGCTTTCTATAGCTTTTATCTCTGAGAGCGGGATGATAATGGAGATACGAGATATGGAACCAGAAACTACTGAGGTACACAAACCTGAAGAGCCATATAGATTCGCCCTTGAAGTGAACCAGGGATTCTTTGAAGATAATGATATCGTGGTGGGTGATAATGTGGTCATACCGGAAATATATAAGTGAAATGGATATTCACCGCTATTTTATTGGGTATCTATGATAGTTTCATAATAGCAGAAAGGATACAACTACAGCGACGATAGGACAGTATATCAGGTCTTCGATATGGAATTTGACTAGCTAATCCTCCCACTATGAACAATATCCCAAAGATGAACAGACTATTCATTAGGAATGTTTGATCATATATGAAACCTAAAATCAGATAAAATACCAAAGATAATAGACTACAACTGTAGATAGGTGTCTATTATAGATAACTGGATAGGTGAGAATACTTAAACTTTATAAAATTCTAGAACCAACAAAAAGTATTGAACATGGATCATTTCTTTCCTGGTCTCAAGTACAACTCTATCAATATAACACCGATGATCATCGATATACCTGCTATCAACAATGCGGTTCCAACTGAAAATATCTCTGCAAGATTTGAAAAGATGATTATGCCTGAGAAAGAACCTATCGTACCCATGGTACCCCTTATACCCATACCTTTTCCTCTGTCCTCTTTTGCCGTTCCATCAGCTATCATCTCGAAAACCACAGGATGATAGAGTCCCCCTATAATACCCCAGAACATCGAGATCAATATCAATATCATGAGGGATTCAGTTTGAGATACCAATATTATAGCCAAGGCTGAGAATCCTGTTGAAATAGTTAAAATAATTTTTTTGCTAAAAACTTTTTCTATCTTCTTACTGAATATACGTATCATAGAAGCAAAAACCATACGGGTAAACTGTATCAAGCCAATTATCGTAGCTGTGAAACCTATCCCAGACAGGTATAGAGGAAAAATAGAAAAAGCCAGATTGAAGTTCATGAACATCAATACTGAAAATAAAGAACCCCTCATCACCTCTGGGTTTTTCAGAGTTTTTATAGAATCTTTGTATATCGAAATTAAGGATGTGTTGTTCAAATCCTCAACTCTTTCTTCTGAACGACCGTTTTTAACCAACAAAAAAACGATGAAAAGAGTAGGTAATGAAAGGAGGAAACATATCAAAAACAGACGATCCATTCCGAGTAGATCTTTCAGAAAGCCTCCTAGAGGTACCGACATTGTGTAAGCTACACCGACTATTAAGGTAAAAAGTGGGATCTTCTCCTTACCAAATTGGGTCATGAACGAAGGTAGTGTCACCCACTCCATGCATACAGCGATACCTACCAGGATTTGAGCAAGGAAGAGAAGAGGCCATAGAACAGGGGATATCAAGTACAATATCATGGAGAAGAACAGAGATAAGGATCCAAAAACTATCATCCTGTTGTAACCCAATATATCGGAAAGTGAACCCATAGGTATCCTTCCGAATACCTGTACAAGATGGTAAACAGCTACAACATAACCTATCATAGATATGGAAAGACCGATATCCTCTCCATATAACGGGATATACGGTAGAAGTAAGGCTATCAAGAAGGATAAGATGAAAGCGAGTATTATAACAAGAAGAACATCTTTTTTCAACTATCTCACTGAGGAGCCTATAAAGAATGGAGGCCATATAATTTATGGGATAAAGAAGAGGTGGGTTTTCAACATACCAATCGTATTTTCTCAAGAAAGTACGTAAAGATTTACAATTTCTAGGACGGACACGTATTCAATTAGGGTTAATAGACGTGGTTCAATCATCCTCAAAGATTGTAATAACTAAAATATATTTATAAAATAGCCAAGACATCTCTTAAAATCTCGATCAAAGCCTGTCCCACAGATCTACGATACGATATTCGATGGTAAGATCTCACCTAAAAAAATACCACATCTTCAATCTTGGACCACTTCTTCATTGACTTTTTCTATCAAATATCTAGAAACCAAAATATTAGGATTATTTACGTAAAATGCTCCTTTTTCAAAATACTCCCGGGTCTTTTCCATCGTATGTGCTTTTGGTACCACTGGAGAATGCATATCCATCTCAAGTAATTTCTGAGATACTACGTCTTTATCGATTGTAGATATCACAATCTTAGCATTATTGATTGATGCTTTCTCCCAAGTATAGTCATGCATCGCATCACCAAAAACATAATTTTCACATACTTTTTTCAAATTTTCAAGTTTAACAGGATCGTTCTCAATTACAAGAAAATCAAGGCCCTTAGATTTGCAGATATCTACTAATTTTTTACCCTGCCGTCTATATCCAAGTATTATGATATGGTTTTTTAGACCTGATTGGACTACACTTTTATTGTCAATCCTTTTAGCAGGGTATTTATCGATCATTCGTTTGAAAATTTTCCCAAATATCTGCTCTTCTTTCCTGATAGTGATAGAAGAGATGATCATGGTGACAACTACTGCAAAGATTATGGCATCGAACAGTTCTAGGATGATTACCCCCAATAAAAAGCCCTCGATAGCGATTATAAGTGTGAACTCACTCATCTGATTCAAACGAAGACCGGTTAATGCGGATGTCCTGATATCGAACCCTTCCCAGAGTAATATCAAGATAGTAAAGAATGGCTTGATAAATACTACTAAAAGCACCAATAATAAAGATATAAGAACTGTTTGTAAACTAGGTAAAGTTAATAGTCCACCCAGCATAGCAAAAAATATAGCTGAGAAAAAATATTTTATGGATTCAACACCGTTAAGTATCTCTGTAGATTTAACTGGTTCTATCTTTACAGCTAATCCCGCTATAAATGCCCCAACAGCTATCGAGATACCAAAATATTCACTTATCGAGATGAATATGATAAGTAATGAAATACTACTCATAAGAGATAACTCTTCTGA
>JAFDTG010000098.1 GCA_019594235.1 Candidatus Saliniplasma halalkaliphilum
CTGCCATACCATGTATATCATCAGGTGTGGTTTCTGACCTTACGAGTATTATATCTTCACCGTCATCACCCCTTAAGGCAGCTTCATCCGTATCGAAAACAACTTATCCGGAAGCTGCACCAGGTGATGCGTTCAATCCGCTGGTGATCTTTTTTACATCTGCTTCGGGATCGATCTGTTTATGTAATATTTTCTCGATCTGTTCTCCTTCAACCCTTAAAAGAGCCACTTCTTTACTTATAATATCCTCTTCCACCATATCATGAGCTATCTTGACAGCTGAGTTCGGTGTTCTTTTACCGGTCCTAGTCTGTAAAATATATAACTCTCCGTCTTCGATAGTGAATTCAAGGTCCTGCATATCTTTGTACTCTTCTTCCAATATCTGGCAGACCTCTTCTAACTCATCATGTATATCAGGCCAAATATCTTTTAAGTCATCGATATGAAGAGGTGTTCTTATCCCAGCAACTACATCTTCACCCTGTGCATTTCGAAGGAATTCACCATATATCTTGTTCTCACCAGTCGATGGATCCCTAGTAAAAGCTACTCCACTACCTGAATTATCTCCGGTGTTACCATAAACCATGGCCTGAACATTAACCGCGGTACCCATATCATGTGGAAGGTCATTTAGGTTTCTGTATCTGATAGCCCTCTCGTTATCCCATGAAGAGAAAACCGCTTTAGTTGCTTCCATAAGCTGTTTCCATGGATCATCAGGTATATCTTCAACAAGTCTCTTATATGCTTCACATACTTCTTTCATACCTTCTGCATCCAGGTCCACGTCCCTTTCAACACCTTTTTTATGCTTGATCTTATCGAATTCCTTCTCAAATTCACTATGCGGAATACCTCTAACAACTTCACCGAACATATTGATGAAACGGCGATAACTATCATAGGCGAACCTTTCATCGGTTTTTTCGATCAATGCACCTAGATTTTCATCGTTCAAACCCAAATTCAAAACCGTATCCATCATCCCCGGCATGGAAACAGCTGCTCCGGATCTAACAGAGACCAATAATGGATCTTCGGAACCTCCGAACTCCTGACCCATCTGTTCTTCTAATTCTTTCATCTTCTCTCTCATCTGGACTTCTATTTCCTCTGGAAGTTCTGATTCTTTCAAATATGTCAAACAAGCTTCAGTCGTAACCGTAAAACCAGGAGGTACGTTCAATCCTATGGAGGTCATCTCAGCTAGGTTTGAACCCTTTCCACCTAACAGGTCTTTCATGTCAGCACTGCCTTCTTCAAAAGAATACACGTATTTCGTCATGATTACCATCTTTTCAGCGGTATAACTGATATAAAAAAATTATCCTTTTAAAAGGTAAAAAAAGAAAAATAAAAGGTTTTGTTTAAAGACTAAAATATTAAGAGTTTAATTCGTCCCAAGAGATTACTTCAAGAGATGTAGGTAATTTTGGAACGTTTCCTACTTTTCTCGCCAACAAGAGTTCAGCTTCTATCTCTTTGGCGATGTCCACTAACCTCTGTGTGACTATTCCATTGAATATAACCTTCTTAGCTTTGCCTTTCATTGAACCGAGTTCGTCAGCAAGATCTCTTATAGGAACTTCCTCGATAATGTTGTCATCATCATCTAATATGACTGCTTTTTTCTCATTTTTTATATCGTTGATTATCTCATTGTATTTATCAAACCTTGATGTTGGTTTTTTTGTTTCCCGTTTCTTCTGCTTTTTCTCCTTCTTAGGACGTTTTTTTTTCGTTTTGCTCACTGTTTCTTCTGTCTCTGGTATATCTATCTCATACATCTCGACGTACTGGTCTTTTGGTATCTTAGCTCGTAAAGCCTTCATTATCTGTTTCTGTGTCAACTCTTCCACTTCACAGTTTTCTGGAGCTGTAGACACGTAATCGACATCGGCTGTTTCTAAAAGTTCTCTCAGTATAAGAGAACCACCCCTATCTCCATCGACAAAGGCAGTGGTTACTCTTTCTTTTGACAATTCTTTGATCGTATCAGGTATATCCGTACCTTCTACTGCTACCGCATTCTTTATCCCGTATTTGAGCAAGTTCAAAACATCTGACCTTCCTTCAACGATTATGATGGCATCTGAATCTTTAACGTTCGGTCCTGCAGGTGATTTCGAATCCCCGTAGCCGCTGATCTCTTCCATCTGGACTTCCTGTCTAACAGATTCGGTAAGGTTACCAGAAGTAACTTTTCCAGTTTCCATGACCTCAGATAGAAGTTGTTTCGCTCTTTCGACGATTTTGTTTCTTTTGGCCTCTCGTACATCTTCGATCTCTTCGACTTTTATCTCCGCTTTGCATGGTCCTACTCTATCTATAGTTTCGAGTGCAGCTGCCATTATCGAAGTTTCAACTAAATCTAAGCTAGATGGGATCAATACTGTTCCTGATGATTTACCTTTTGAAGAACTCACCTGTACCTCGATACGTCCCATACGTCCGCTTTTCTGCAGATCTCTTAAATCTAGTTCATCACCGAGTAAACCTTCAGTTTGTCCGAAAATTGCACCGACAACATCAGGTTTCTCAACGACACCATTAGCCTTTAATTTGGTCCTGATAACGTATTTTGTTGTGCTTGGATCAATATCCATGTTGAACACCTAATTTTATGATATTTCTTTGAAAACAGCTAGTAAACCCTCCGATTAATAAGCCTATTTTGACTACCTTGAGCACGAATGTGAACGCGATTTATTAAAGGGATAAGGAATGACGTGATATGTAAATTAATGATATTTGATTCGTAATTTCACTACTAACTGTTTTCGAGAAAAAAGGGTGAATAGAGGTATATATATCTTGTGTTTAATCATTATAACATGTCTGGATAGGCTTTGCGTATGTTTTTAACGGTTTGAAAATCCATCAAACCGGAGTCCGTTACCGCATATGTATAAAACTCTTCTATGTTCACATCTTTTAAAATATCTGATATAAAACTCCTAGCACTGATCATATCCCTTCCTTCAGAAAGAGGACTGAATGCTGGTAATATCAGTATGTTTTTAGATCTGTGATATAAAAAACATGGTATTTTAATAAACGCACCCATATCGTCCCGGATTTTTATCGAAGGGTGCTCATGACCTATTATCAAAAATTGATGTTCAGTAATACTATTATGACCATGGCTGATGGTTATATCGTCCAAAACCATAAAGTCTTCATAAAAAACAATACCCCGTTTCTCGGTTATAGTTTTTAAAAAGTTATCGTGATTGCCCCTGATGATTATCAATTCGGAATGGTCTCTTATAAAATCGATGACTTCAACGACCTCAATCAACTCTTCTCTTCGATTCTTTCCGAATTCGTGTTTGAAATCACCGTTAACTATTACAGTTTCTGGATCGTATTTATCAAATATTGTAGACAACTTATCCAGTATCTCATCTTTCTGAAAACGTGGGAGAGAAAAACCCTCATCCTTCAAACTAGCCTCTAATCCCAGGTGTAAGTCCGCTAAAATAATTACATTCTTAGATTCATACCATACACATCTGTCAGAAGTGATATAGACCCCATCGGCTAATTCTATTCTCTCCATGATCAAGATACGATTTCTTTGAATACGTCAGTATCTTTTACTTCCTGGAAGGCTTCATCTTCTTTAGCCTGGTCTCTGTATTCTTCCTCCATAGATATAGCTCTAGTGAGGATGGGTTTGAGTAATTTAAGATTACCCTGTTTCGCTGCTATTTTAGCTTTATAGTACCATGCACTAGGTGTATCTTGGTCAGCCTTTACGACTTCGTTGAAATCATTCATGGCTTCTTCATATTCACCCAATTCATACAGTGCCGCACCCTTACTTAACCTTGCAACAACATCGGTACCATCTCTTTCTAAAACTTCTTTGAATGCCTTTGCAGCTTCTTCATACCTACCTAGTTGATATAAACACGCACCTTTGTTGTGCCACAAATCTATGTCGTCTTCATTTTCTTCCACTATCTTTTCGTATGTTTCTAAAGCACCCAAGTATTTTTCACAATTATACAGTGCGTCACCCTTTTTGTATAATAGATTGATATTGTTTGGATTCAATTCAATGGCTTTGTTGAAATATGTTATATCTTCGGGTTCGATGTCATGGATTTTTTTATAATATCTGAGAGCTTTTACTCTTTCACCTTGTTTCTCCATTAACTCAGCCTTTTCCCTTAGAGCTTCTGTGTTTTCGGGGTCCTTCTCTAAAATTTTGTCGATGAGTTTTTCATTACCTGGATCATTTTCAAGTGCTTTAAGATAAGCTTCATGAGCCTCCTGCTTCTTTCCCTGTTCTTCCAATTTTTCCGCTCTAGAAAGCAAAATATTTGGATCATCCGGTCGAAGTTCTTTTAATTTTTCTAATGATTCCTCATCATCCGGATTTAAATTTAATACCTTTTCATAGGCCTTAGCGGCTTTTTCTTTTTTACCACTATCTTCAAAATACTCAGCTTCCAATTTCCACAGTTGGGGATTATCCGGTCTTTTCTTCACCAATTTATGGATATGAGAAATATTGGATCTGTTTTGTTCAATTAACTTTTTAAAAGTTTCTATAGATTCATCGACCCTATCTAAAAACATAAGCAGATTAGCCTTGTTTAATAGTGCCTTCTCGTTATCGGGCTCAAGCTTTAGTACTTCTTCAAAACAATTTAGAGCGTACTCTTCCATATCAGTCATACTAACATAAGTTTCACCTTTCTGGATCCAAGCTTCAAAATTGTTCTCGTCAAGGTTAAGAGCGCGTTCGAAGGATTCTATCGCTGTGTCATATCTACCTATCTCATACAGGCCTTTACCTATTTGTCTGTAAAACGCTGAAAATTTTTTCCTATCGTCCATCAGGATCCGTTCATTTTCAGACAAAATTCTCAGTGCAGACCTATATTTCATCTTGGCAGGTGTTTTACGTCCTTTCGCCTGTTCCTTCTTTCCTTCTGATATGCACGTTTTCACACTTTCAGCTATTTTCTCCTCTTTACTCCTTCCAAAAGGCAATCTGACATCCCCTGTTTCGTTGAGTACTATCTCGTATGCAATTAATGATATGAGATATAAAATCTTCGGTGACTAGAAGAGGATATGGACTTTATCCAGTTGTAAGAAGTATATGTATGAAAATGCAAGTATTTCCATGGATGATTTTACAGTAACTTCCCCCAAGAATGTTCAAAATTACAGTGGGTTTTACCAAGATCTCTTTTTTCCACTTTTAACCCTTCTTCTTTAAGTGTAAAATCGAAATCCTTAACGATCGCCGGGTACTCATTGTAGAATAAGATCGATTTCATCAAATACTTTCTTGGTTGCTTGAACTTCCAATATGCACGGGAATATGCCTGAAGAACAAGATTTAGTTTTTTGTGATCATCC
>JAFDTG010000088.1 GCA_019594235.1 Candidatus Saliniplasma halalkaliphilum
CTTTAGACCTGATCTTATTGACACTTTTGGGAATTTCTCTTTTTAAGGATTTCTCAGGTTCAAGTGAGTTATGAATAAAACTAGCCTTACCTAGATTTTCCAACCTGATTTCTTCTTTGTTTTTCGGTCTATAAAGTCGATATTCTTCATTGTCAATTATTCTCCAACACTTATCTTTGTCAGAATCGATTTTATCCTTCTTTAATCGTGCATCTTCTGAAATATATGGTATATCAACATAATCGTATCGACCATCATCCTCTTCTATCGCTTTATTTAGTCTTTCTCTTAGTACCCGGGAAATTTTTCATTCCTCTAAGTTTTCCCACCAATCTTCTAAATTCAAAGTAACTCCAAGGCCGGTGACCTTTGGCATGATCTCTTTTTTGTAGTGAAGGGGTCGATCGGTCTCTTTTAATACTCTTGCAGTCTCTTCTACCCAGGTTCCTGTCATACTTATCGAAACCTCAATTAACATTATCTTTTAAGTAGCATGATTATTAAAAAATTACGGGAAAAATCGTTCGTCTCTGTTTGACATATTGGTAAAGAACAACTAACTTTATACAAACAACTTTATACAAACACATTTTTATTCATCTGCGGAGATAAGTAAGTTTGATACATCATCAACAAAAACTTATTTCATATGATTTTTAATATTAAGGAATTTTCTTAACGAAATCAGGGAAAACCTCATGAAACATTTGTTTGAAGATAATTATTTTTTTATCCATGTGTTTCTGTAATGCCTTTACAGCGAACGCTTTTAGTTTTTCTTTGACCTCCTTGAGTTGTATTAAAGAACCTGAAATGGAGTTTTGATCGTATTTATGACTTTGAAGTAGAATGATATCTTCATGCTTTGTTAGGTCAGAAGAGATGAGTTTAACAGTTTCTTTACCTCCTGCTTCTTCATTACCTATTACGATGTAATACTTACTGACATTTTCGAATCGTTCGTACAGTTCTGAATCATGGAAAACACTTTGTGAACGTTCTCTAAAGGCAAAATATTTAGAGCAAGGTGTACCGCTGTATACGGGTAGACTCATGAATAACACATCATAGCTCGCTATCTTCCTATAGACTTTTTCAACTTCATCTGAGATAGGGCATTTATCATCAGGATGAAAACACTCATACAAGCAATCGAAACATGATTTTATATCGTAATATACCATCTAGATAACTGAAACATCTATATTTTCTTTTTCTAGAACATCAGCAGTATATTCCAGAGTTTTTATACAGTTACCAGGAGTTTTCCTTCCGCTGAAAGAAACTAGTAATGCTTTCATATTTATTTCACCAAATGATACTCTAACCTTTTAGCTACACCTTTTCTCAAATCATCATCGAACAATTCTCCGATCAGTTCCAAAGAAAGGTCTATCCCAGATGAGACTCCTCCAGCAAGCCATATCTTTGGTTCAGTATCATTTTTCACTACTCTTTTTTCTAAAACTTCAACATCTGGATAAGACCTCTGCAACTCATCTAGTGCAGTATGGTGGGTTGTAGCTTTGAGACCGTTAATTACACCGGCTTCCGCCAATACGAAAGCCCCGGTACAAACCGAGCATAGGAAAGATAACCCATTCATCTGGTCTTTAACAAATTTCAACACTTCTTCATCATACATTGCCTTTTTCCTACCTTGGCCGCCGGGTATTATCAAAATGTCGTACTGTTCATTTTCAGAGAACGTTCTATCAGGTAAAACACTGAGTCCGTTGGATCCCTTTACCGGATCTAGGGACTTACCGACCAATTCGACTTTTACTGAGTTTGGATAAAGCTTATCTACAGAAGCCAATGTCTCGAAAGGGCCGACGAAATCCAATTCTTCAGCATCAGGAAAAACCATGATAGCTATCTTGTACATATAATACCTTATCCACCAATTCATATTTAAATGTGATAATACCTTATTTGGAATACAAAATGACTATGTTTATATAGATATTTACAGTTTCTACATCGGGTGAAATCAATGAGATGTACCATTATATAATGGTCGAGATATGGACATGGGAAAAAGATAGTTGAAACGTTAACAGATAGGTTAGGAAAGGCTGGAATCGAAACAAGTAATTACAGACCCGATGATGTCGATCCCAAAAATATTCCAGAAGCTGAGGTATACGTTTTTTCCACACCGGCAGAGATGTTCAGAATAAAGAAAGAGATGAGAACTTTCATGAATAAGTTAGAAAACGTAGAAGGAAAAAATTATGGTATAATCAATACTCATGGGATGAAAAGGAACTGGTTAAAAAACATGGAAAAGATTCTAAAAAAGAAAAGTATGAAAAAGCTAACTGAAGTTGACTTCAAAATAAACAAAGAGGGGACTGAAAAAGGCGAAGGACTCCCAAAAAATTGGGAAGATAAGTTAGATGATTTTGCAGAGGAATTGATCAAAAGAGCCTATTAATCTTTCTTCGATATCAAACCTATAGTGAACACACCTGCGGCAATCAATATTATAATCCACCAGTAGGATGCTAAGAATCCTTTTTCTACAAGGATATTTACGGTTTCTACTTCATCTATACTTTTAATCTCCAAATCGAATTCTCCTTCATCTTCCGCTGTCCAAGTAAATTCACCTTCATAGATTTCACCACCTTCAACAATGACGTTTTTATCCTGCTCTAAAAGTTCTCCATCGATATACAGCTCGATATCTTGTTCACCTTTCACATCGCCGGTATTATTCACAAAATATTCAACAGTGACTTCATCGCCTTCGATAATTCCAGACTCTACTCGTACTATATCTATCTCGAAATAGGCTGGTTTTAACACATCGATGTGAAACGATTCATAGTCATCTTCACTTGTCACATTTAATAGAATTTCACCAGCATCACCAACTTCAGTATCCCATTTCAAACTGATATTTTTAGCAGCACCTCCACCATCTAGGTTCACATCTTCATTGTCTACCAAGGTATCTGCAACTCCATCCCCATAGCTATCGTAAAATAAGTCTATACTCTGATTACCTTCGACATCACCAGTGTTATCTATATCCACATTTAACTCAAGCAACTCTCCTTCGATAACTGTTTGATTTATATCTGATAAAGTAACATCGAAATATGCAGGTTCTAGTATTTCAACAGATCTAGTTTCAAAATCGTCTTCGGAACTAACTTTAACATCATGTTCACCAGCATCTCCACTGTATGTTTCTATAGACAATTTTATGATTTTATTTTCACCAGAACTCAAAGAAACAGATTCGTTATCATCGCCTAAACCGCTAGACATCTCAACGATCTGTTCTCCTGAGACATCTCCCATGTTCTCAATATCTACAAAGACGTCTAAGATATCACCTTCTATTATAGATTCGTTAATACTTGATATAGAAACATCATAGAACGCCAGTTCTAAAATTCGAACGCTTTCAGTTTTAGAGAAATCATCCGTTAAAACTTCTATGGTATAACGTCCAGAATCACCTTCGGAGGTATCAACATTAAAAGTTACGGTTTCTGTCTCACCGGGTTCAAGGGATATGGACTCACCATCACTACCGATAACGCTCTTCATCTCAACTTCCTGAGTTCCTGATATATCTCCTGTATTTTCGATGACGGAATAAACATCAATCATTTCTCCTTCTACCGTATCATCCACATCTAAATTTCTAATCTTAAAATAAGGAAAAGATTGAGATTCTCTATAATTAGCAATGGTGTTTTTAGTTTCTCGCAAAGTCCTAGCATTATCACCATCCATTGGACAACCTGCTGGATCCCCCATGTGTTCAACATTAGGATTTGAAAATATAGGATATGTTTCATCTAATGGATCACGGTATGTCATAACGGAAACATAATCACCCATTGGCCTTCCACCACTCCATCTCCATCCCGCTGAATAACTGTATAGGCCGGGTCCGGGTTGAATATCCTGTTCTTTGTGGTGATGAGCCCCCATGTTGTGCCCTATCTCGTGGATATATGTGTAAGTCGTAGAAGCTTGTTGGACATTGGTCAGTGAGAATCCGATCTCAGGTATCCCATCTGGATCGTCTAACTGCCATGCTATCCCCCCCACATCGTCAACTTTGGCAAGTAATGAAACTAAATCTGCGCCATAATGATCACGCCATTTATGGACATCTTCCATATATCCATCACTAGTATTCGTTAATCTCATAAGATCGGTAGATGAGTTACCGCTTTCTTGATAGTCAACTTCAGCTGTATGAACGGTATTAAAATCTAGATCAATTTTACTATTACTTACCACCATATTTGCCCTCTGTTGGGCGGAACTTATAACATTGTTGATATTACCTTCGTTATCAGAAGCCCATTCACGAGCTTGGGGTGTGTAAACTACCATCACGTCTATGTTTGTATCATTCGTTGACTGTGGAGTAGTGGTCAATTCATGTTCGTGATTTAAATATAGATCGCCCGGATTGATTGTTTTGCTTCTTTTTTCTTGTATATCCGTTAACGAATTTTCGTATAAATAATGTCCATCGCATTCCGTATGTCGAACAGCATATTGGACTTGTTCTTCAGGTAGTTCTAAAGTGAAGGACCAGATTTCGTTATTTTTTGAGAAGGTAAAAAACCCAAAGTCACTCCCACGGACTAAACCCCGTCCGGATCTTACCCCGATGTTATTAGAAACATCTTCAACTATAACTTCATAACGATTTTCGAAGATGTCTATTGCTATAATTTCTTTACTGGATATGTTATCATATAAAGATTCATCGAATTCCACTTCTGCTATTCGTTTTGCATTTTCTGCAATAGGAGAGCTGGTTTTTTGTAATCGTTCTTGATTCATAGAGCTGTGAATTTCCGAAAAAGAAGAAAATAATCGGCTAGTTTTACTTTCTAGAGATTTTTCGGAAACTGTTTCGATAGTCTCTTCGCTTTGAACAGGGATTGATATCAATATGGAGCTTAAAAGCAGTATAATTATTACTGACAAAACTAGATTTTTTTTGAACTTTCTAGGGAACATCTTTTAGATTTCCTCAATTCGAGCTGAAAGAACCCATCTTATTAAAACCCAATGTTTAGATATATCATTTCATGAACGGCCTTCTCCAATCCTTTGCCGGGAGTATAGTTTCCTTTATCGTTCTTGGAATCAACCATCGAAGTAGATTCACCCAGTGGCCAGCTTTGTCGTCGGTTCCAGAAGACCTAGCCCCACCGAACGGTTGTCTACCAACAATTGCACCAGTTGGTTTATCGTTGATGTATAGGTTACCTGCAGCGTATCTCAATATATTTTCAGCTAGATGGATCGCTTCACTGTCTTTAGCAAATATCGATCCTGTCAATGCATAAGGAGACGTTTCATCACATAGATGGAGCGTTTCTTCGAATTTGTCATCATCGTACACGAAAATCGTTACAACGGGTCCGAAGATCTCCTCGGACATCAACTTCCCTTTAGGCTCGGTGGTCTTTACAATAGTGGGTTCTATGAACCATCCTTCTGAATCGTCGTATTCACCGCCGTATAATATCTCATCTCTGTCAGGATTCTCCTTAGCATATTCGATATATTCCACGATCTTCTTGAAGGCGTTTTCATCTATAACAGCCCCCATATAATCCTCCATCTTGTCCACCGGACCGTAGGTGATCTGCTTTATCTCTGTCAACAAAATATCCTTTAGATCGTTCCAGTAATTTTTTGGGCAGTAAACTCTGGATGCGGCTGAACATTTCTGGCCCTGATATCCAAAACCTCCTCTTAGAATATTGATTGCAGTGTTTCTTACCTCCCCGGATTCGTGAATAAATATGAAATCCTTTCCACCTGCCTCACCAACTATACGAGGGAAGTTTTTGTAATTCTCGATGTTAGAATTGATCTTTTTCCATAGAAAAGTAAGAGTCTCGTAACTCCCGGTGAAGTGTAGTCCTGCGAAATTGTAGCTACCGAATACTATATCTGACTTTTCACTTGGGAACGGTATAAAATTGATAACTCCATCTTTCAATCCGGCCTCCATCATCACTTTCATGATCTCATAATTGGAAAAAGAAACGTTCAGTGACGGTTTCCAGAGAACCGTGTTCCCCACTATAGCTGGCGATGAAGGTAAATTTCCCGCTATCGAGTAAAAATTGAAAGGAGGGATCGCAAATATGAAACCTTCGAGTGGTCTCCAGTCCAACCTATTCATCTCACCTTCAGATTGTTCAGGTTGTTGTTCATAGATGAACTTCATAAAATACGTATTGATCCTCCAGAAGTCAACCAACTCTGCAAGATCTATCTCAGCTTCATATGGATTCTTAGAATGGTTCATCATGATAGCAGCTATATTTCTGTACCTTCTTGGGCCGGCCAATAGATCTGCGGCCTTTCTGAATACAGCTGCTCGATGATACCAATTGAGACATGTCCATCCTTCTCGTGCTTCTTGGGCAGCATCCATGGCCATTTTCAACTC
>JAFDTG010000078.1 GCA_019594235.1 Candidatus Saliniplasma halalkaliphilum
GAGAGTTCGAATTTCAGGGCGTAAAATATGTTTCGGTGGTAAATAAGCACGATATAGGCCATATCACCACCTTGAAGTACAAAGACACCCAATTGGATGTTACAGACAGGGCTAGAACCTTCGTTGATTGTTTATCCCGGGTGGATCTTTCCGGCGGTTGGGAAGAATGTCTAAAAGTCTTGCAAATATAAAAGGTATCTCAGTCCCGGATGTATCGGATGTTCTTTCTTCTTACGATAACAAAACACTGGAGTTGAAGTGCGGATACGTATTGGAATTACTATCAAACCATTCCCCTTTCTACGAACATATCACCAAAGATGAGTTACACTCTCTTCGACCACGGGATGATTGGAAACCGGTCTACATCGACAGAGATGTGCCCAGCAAGTTAGAAAAAGAATGGGGGTTTATGTCCCTGAAAAATTTGAAGGATTTCTAAGGGGGATCTGAATGACACTTGAAGGATTCTCACAGGAAACAAGGGAAAAGATAGAACGATTATGCGATCTATTGGGATCTATAGAAAAATCAGAATTTGTTTCAAAAAGATTGTCACTTTACGGAGGGACTGTATTGAACTTCGTCTATCTTGATCAACCAAGGTTGTCCGAAGATCTTGATTTTAACTATCGTCATATTGACCAGGAAGATTGGGGTGAAGTGAGAGATAAAATAGATGAAAATTTGAAATATATCCTGCGGTCCATTTGTTTTCTTTTCTGACCAACCCCCATGGAAAAACACGGTATCAAAAAAGGTTTGATACTTACGGAAGATGAAAAAGGTACGGTGGATATAGGCTCTAAAGAAGTCGAAGTGCTTCCAGTCTGGCTCTGGTTATTGAGAAAATGATATTTGATGATCTTGATAGGAGCGTTAGCGAGCTAGATGATCAGCAGGTGGATGGTATTATCAAGGGTGAATACGAATACCGAATCTTGCAAAATCGCTGTCGAAGGTAAAGATATGTGAGATGTCGTATTTTTCAATGTAAAAAACAGATGTCCAGTCTACGAAGGATAATCCACTTTCTTCGATCCTGCTCCATACCTCTTTGAATCTCAGATCGAAAGGGTGTATGATGATATTTGAATCACGTATCCTGTTTACTATGTCTACAGCGGCTTCGTAACTATAGTTATAGAGTAAGTAGGTGTAGGTTTCCTGGATAATAAAATCGGAGGTATGTATATGTCCAAAAGCTAGATCGCCTTTCCTGATGCTTTTTATGAAAGACAACGCTTCTTTGTGGTGTTTATCTCGTTTTTCATTCAATGCGACCCATGCACTCGTATCTATGAAGATAGATGGTTTGGACGTCATTTCATCTACCGTACAATACTTCATCTATCGATGAGTCGCTCTTCGGTTCGTCGTCTCTGGGATCGGTACCGAAACACGCTGCGGTCCAGTCCGGAATTTTACCTTTAATTTCTTCATCGATGAGTTCTCTCAATAAGGCAGAGATCGTTTTTCCTCTTTCATCAGCAATATTTTTGATTATTTCTACTTCTTCACGGCTAACCTTGGTACTCAGCACTTTTTCAGTCATTGGTATACTAAGGTAGACGTACCTATTAATAACTTTTTGTTTTTCCACTGATCATTCCGTTTCCATCGAAATAGATATACGCCCCACACATAAGACGAAGTGCTTCTAGCCTGGTTATCGAAGAAACGATCTTGAATATTCCACGGGAGAGCAGGTTTGATCTAGCACGATCTTTGTATATCGGGCTGGGGCATGATGTGAAGCTCATGAGGGATTTTACGACCGAATGAATTTGGGTGAACGTAGTGAACCCCGAAGTGCATATACACCCATTTATACGTTCCGAGCTTGCGAGGACGAGGATTTTTAACTCGTTAAATCACCGAAGTAGTCGTTGGATAAAAGAGGTTCTACAGAAGCGTCGTTTTGTGGGTCAGGGTGTGCATAACACTATTTCTTATTTACTCTTTTCAGATATTCAGGAGCTCGTAAAACTTCAATTTCAGTCCCCTCATATTCTAACAGGTCTTTGTCACCTGAAATTATGAAGTTACACTCCATTTTCTCAGCACAAGCGACCACATGTGCGTCATACCTATCTCTAATATCATCAAAATCTTCTATAGACTCACAATAAACTTCTTTGTCGATGATCGTAATATTAGACAGCTCTATGAATTTTTCGAACATATCGAAGTGTGCTGGAAATTTTTTTATGATCACTCTAGTAGTTTCTTCAAGGATATGTTCAGAAATGAATACTTCATTTTCTTCTAAACCCTTTTTTATCAGTTCTAACTCATTTTTGTCGAAAACGATAGCTGAAACGAGAACATTCGTATCGATGAAAAGGCGATTCATTCTGCCCAAACCTCTTCCCTCGATTCCTCGATTGCTTTCTCAATGTCTTTTTTAGTTATGTTTTTTGAGTCAGCCTCTTTTTTGAAGGCCTTTGAAATCTCTTCAAGTTTTGAGGTTATTTTTTTCAGTATTATATAGTCACCTATTGAATCTACAGCGATATAGTTGTC
The DNA here is from genome assembly GCA_019594235.1 of Candidatus Saliniplasma halalkaliphilum. GTDB lineage: Archaea > Thermoplasmatota > Thermoplasmata > Halarchaeoplasmatales > Halarchaeoplasmataceae > Saliniplasma > Saliniplasma halalkaliphilum. The sequence goes on from JAFDTG010000078.1 coordinate 2,527, forward strand.
TTTATCTATACCCATCTCTTCTCTTATCTCCGAGGGGAGAGTTATTTGGCCTTTGCTGGTGACCTTTATCACTTTAGTCATCTTATCATGTAATGTAAGAATTCCTTACTATTTATTTATTCTCCTTTTTCTCTTGATCTTTAGCATAAAAAATCTTTCCAGTGATACGCACACTCAGTAGTTCGTTCTTCAAGTAATGATGACACACAAAACCCTTTCATCCTAACGATTTCGCTTAACTCGAGAATAAATGAAAGTGAATGCTGTACCCCCATAGAGTGAAAGGCGATCCCTTAAGAACTTAACTGTAGATATATCCTCAAGGATGTCTGCTATCCTGCAAACATTTTCTACCATCCTAGGTTCGAATCCATACTCTCCTGCCAAAATATCGACATTGAAATCTAGATGGAGGTTCACCTCAACTAACTATATCATCAAGTGGAGGGTCTGGATGGAAGTAAAGAGGAGAGAGAAAATGTTCTACACCCACCCTAAGTAAAAATAATTTTGGAAAAGACTAAATACCACTAAATACCATATTTAGAAAGGGTAATAGCAGTGACAATGGCTAAACTCAAGCAAGAGTTGTCTTACCTGATATTGGGGCAGCAGGGCGGCGAGAACCGTATCAAGATATTGGAAAGCATAAGAGAGAGATCTTATAATCTCAATCAATTGTCCAATGAGTTAGACCTCAATTATCGAACGATAAAACACCACATAGATATACTGCTGGATCATGATCTGGTCGTATCCTCCGGAGAAGGATACGGTGATGTGTATTTTTTAAGCTCCAAGTTGGAAGAAAACTATGATCTTTTAAAAGAGATAGAAAGCAAACTCCATACGGTCTCAAAATCACCGGAATTGTACAAAAAGATAAGAGACCAGACCCGAGATGGGTTGATCATCCTGGATGAGAGTAAGGATGTGATCTTCCTCAATAAAAGAGCAAAGGAGATAACTGGGTACAAAGAGAAGAACCTTCTGGGAAAGAACATAATGGAATTGTTAAAATCAGAGATATATAAAGATCTTGAACAGGCGGTCTTAACCAATGATGAGATCGTCAAAAAGAATGTCGATATGGAAACGAAGAACGGAGACCATAAATCCGTCATAATCACCATGGATTATTTTCAATTCGATGGTGAAGATTATAAAGGCTTCTCTCTGCTTTTAACTGATATCACTACAGAAAGAAAACTGAATGATATTTTAGAAGCCCTGATGGAACATTCCGATGTGATGATGGCCTATCTAGATTCGAATTTTTATCTGCTTTATGCGAATTCCGCCTATGCTGAACAAACCGAACATAACCCGAAGGAGCTCGCAGGGATGAATCACTTCGATCTTTTCCCAAATGGTGAAAACAAGAGGCTCTTTGAACAGGTGATAGAAAAGAAAAAAAAGAGAACGATCAAAGACAGAGATCTACTCACCTCAGAGGGCTCTAACCAGGAGGGTATATACTGGTCCCTGGAGCCGGTCAAAGATAAAGAAGCCGGTGTCAAAGGGTTGGTACTTTCTTCTTACAAGACAACTTGATAGTTACAGCAGATCCAAAATATCTTCGGTCGATGTTATTATAACTTTATTATCATGGATAATATCCAGTGCCTTTTCATGTATCGATTCTGAAAAGGCCGCTGTGGAATCTTCCACCAAGATGACACGATAATTGTTTTCCACGGCCTGAAGCACAGAGGCCTCAACACATTCGTTAGTCAGGACTCCAGCCATTATGAGGGTGTTTATGCCGTCTTCCTTGAGCATGGAGTCTAGTTCTGTCCCCTCGAACATATCCGGATCGTCCTTGGTGATCACGACCTCGTCGTTCATGGGCATGATCTCTTCGAGTATCACACCCTCACTTTCTAGATCTTCAGGATCAGCTTTTGCCTCTTCTGTATCTTCACTGAAAAAAGGATGAGACCTGATCTTGGTGAATATTACCGGTAGCTCAATTCCTCTGAAGCATTTTAATAGTCTCTGGATGTTCGGGATTATATCGTTTTGTATCCGGTCGTGATAGTAGTCGTATCCCTCTCTCACCCCTAACTCTTCTGCATACTTCAGAACACCGTGTCCCTGGGCGGTTATATTGTACTGCACATCTATGATTATCAGTGCTAGCTTACTCTCTGATAACTCTTCTCGAGTCAGCGGTGAAGACAGTTCCTTTAAAGGGATTTCTTTTATCTATATCACCTGTAATCCCGACATCCCATTTGACCCATATACATCTTTTCATAACGGCATCTTCTCCGTTCCAAAGTTTGAATTTATAACAGAATTGTAAGTGAATTATACTTGAATATCAGCAGATTTACATTCGATTTTGAAATAGCCTTATTTGTATACATCACTTTTAACGGGATAAGAACCCTATGCATAGGTGGAGGCCGTACGTAAAAGGGAAAAGGGAGGGTACTCCATCTATGTGTAGACATTTTTTAATTTCAAGAGAAGTATTCTCACTGGTTTAGTAGAAGAAGATATCTCTACCGAGAGGTATATTAGAAAGATGACTTCCAATTAAAAAACCAAAATTATTAAGCAGAGTCATCGTATTGACTATAGGTGATAAAATGAATGAGGATGAAGAAATGAAGACTATCGAGATAAAGAAGGCCACTTTTGATAGGATTAATGGTCTAAAAAAGATCGGTGAGTCCTTCGATAAAGTATTGAACAAACTTCTAGATCATTATGATGAGAACATAGAGCAAGAAGTCGATAGAGATTGGGTAAGATAGGGGTTTGAACCGCTCTATTTGAAAAATCAGATATAAAAATACAAAAAAACATTTGTTAATCACGATATAATTATCTTCATGATTACCGTTGTTCCAAGTGTGACATGCCCGACCATGATGAGATGGGGAAAAAGGCGCCCGCCCAAAATAATGGGGCCGCCTGATCGAGAATGAACGCATCGCCTTTTTTCTCTGCTGTAATTTGGAATAGGGCTTCATTAAGAGATGTGAATCTCAAAGTTAAAATTGTTTAACTCAAATCCCATTAAATTTTTTTAAAAAAAATAAATAGAAAGGGTTTTAAGATTACTGTTTTTTCTTTTTCAATGTGTAATAGACTACTGGTATCGCCATCGCTATCAGTAACATAAGCGTGCCAAGGAAAGGTGTATCTTCTGTATCCTCGGCAGACATTTCTATCGTCTGTGTACTGAATTCCTCCACTTGGAAGACATACACGCCTCCTCCACCTGCACTGGCGTTCGATTCATCCATACCGTCGTAGTTCACAGCATCGCTTGTCTCTATATTTAGATCTCCTTCTGAATCAGCTAGATGTTCATCTGCGAAAGCCTTGTTTATCAGAATGGTCACATGATTGGTGCTATTGGAATCTGTAGCTTCTATCGTAAGAGTCTCATCTTCAAAGCTGACTGTGACTGCATCAATCCCTGCGGGATCTCCTGCATTTATAACCAATGCGGCCCAAGGCTGATAACCTTCAACCCATAAGAATGTGGCTGCTCCATTTGACGCTGCATTCTCAGCTCTGTTCTCATGTGCCTCACCACCATCTACTGGAGGATCAAAAGGAGGATCAGAAGCCTCCAGGTCCGTGTCAAAGCTCCATACATAATCAGATTCCATCGGATTACCGGCAAGGTCCTTCACACCGTTTCCCCCACCTTTGACGGTGACGGTATAGATAGTGTCGGGATCTAGATCGCTCTGCGGTTCGAACACCCCTGTAACTCCCGAATATGTAACCGTACCTGAAACCTCTGCTGTGCCTTGTTTCAAGATGAATGTGTTTGAACTGATCGTCTCGGGGTCCATTTCTTCACTGAATGTTGCGGTTATCGCACTGTTCATCGCAACACCAGTTGCCGAATCAGATGGCACGGTAGAACTCACTGTAGGTGAAACTGTATCTGTATCGGTCTCAGTAGGAGCGGTTATAGTAGTAGAATCCAACGTAACTGCAGTTTGCGACAGGGCTCTACCTACAAGGCTTGCACCGGTGTTAAAAGCGATCTGTGATTGGCACAATATATTACCCTTCATCTCTGCCGTTGTTCCAATTGTAGCTTGTCCGGCCACTTGCCAGAATATATTGTCCGGCCGTGCGCCGCCACTCAAGGTGACAATAGCGCTGTCCGCAACCGTTAAATCTCCTGCAATCTGGAAAATCCAAACATCGTTTGAGGCTCCAGATATTGTGACGCCGCCTTCAGATATCAGGACCCCAGTGTCCCACTTGTAAAGACCGGAGGTAAGAGTTTCTCCTGTGACATCGCCGGCATACAACTCTGTATAATCGGGGTTTGTACGCCCGGCAGCATCCGTATATGCCGTTTCCATGTCACTAACGGCAGTGGTCATTTTGGCCGGTGTCGGATCTGTGTAATCAGAAGCATATACTTTTCCGTCAACCAATGAAGATGTTGAAAATGTACCTGTTGATTACAAGCTTCCATATCGGCGTCATCAGTGTTTCTGGAGTTCTTGCTCAACATGATGATGCC
>JAFDTG010000009.1 GCA_019594235.1 Candidatus Saliniplasma halalkaliphilum
AGATGGGTTGGGGATGGGGAATATCCGGAGTGCGTTGATTGGATCAAAGAGGAAAGATTAGTAGATATTCTTGAATTAAATAGGTTAGGCTTTCAACCCGTAGCAGAGATGATAAAGAATAGATTGGGCACTAAAGACCTTCCAGAGTCTTTTTTATTGATGGTGTACAGAGAAAGTGAAGGTAATCCATATTATGTTATAGAGATATTGAATTCTATGATGGATGAAGGCGTGATAGATCCGTACTCATACACATGGAATCCAGAAGAGGAGCTTTCTGAGATATCAATACCCTCATCAATTCAAGATATAACCCACAGAAGGATCGATCGATTGAGTAAAGCTGAAAAAAACATCTTGATGTATGCCTCGGTGATAGGAACTGAGTTCAATTTTGAAATTCTTGAAAAGTCTATTGATATAGATGTTATAGAACTACTTGATATTATTGAAGGATTACAGTCGAAAGGTTTGATCAAAGAGAAGAGTAATACAGATGAAGAAATTTATCGCTTCAATCATCTTCAAATAAGGACTACTTTGTATAGTAATATGGGTAAGAGTAGAAGAAGAGTTTTAAATAGGAAAATAGGCGAAGCTATTGAAGAATTTTATGAAGATGAGTTAAGTGACTTTTATTATTCACTTAGTAGACACTATTTCGAGGGTAAAATTTACGACAAAGCATATGAATATTCGATGAAGGCAGCGCAACAGGCGATCAATAGGTACGCCGTTGAAACTGCTTTAGAGCATTATGAGAGAGCTGTCAACTCTTTAGAAAATTCTAGTGATATCGAAGACGTTGATAAAAAAAGGATGGATTGTCTTAAAGAAATAGGCCGGTTGAGCTTTGACATAAACAAATGGGATAAGGGCGAAGATGCATACAGATCTTTAGTAGAACTTTCAAGAGATCTAGGTGATAAAAAGTCTAAAGCTGATGCTTTGAGAGGTTTGGCACATATTAAAAAAGAAGGTCAAAACTTTGGTGAAGCTAATAAAGGATACCAAGAATCTCTCGAAATTTATGAAGAGTTAGATGATATAGTCGGTATCGCAGATTGCCAAAGGGGCCTTGGATATTTACGGTGGAGAGAAGGTAAATTCGACGAAGCAGTTGAACACTATCAAATATCGATTGAAAAAGGTAAAAAAGCAGGTGAAAATAACATACTCGCCTTGACTTACATTGAAATGGGAAATACTTATGCTCAGAAGGGTGAAAATGATCTCGCTATCCGATATTATATGAGAAGTATACCTCCCCTAAAAAATCAAAACGCTTTCAGAGACCTAGCTAGAGCAAATAACAATATAGGGGACCAGTACATGAAAAAGGAGGAATGGGATAAAGCGATCGAGTACTTTGAGAAAAGTATGGATAATGCTAAAAAAATTGGTAACAAAAGGTTCATCGGTTGGGGTTATTTTAATCAGGCTGAAGCTCTTGCAAAAAAAGGTGATCTTGAGAAAGCAACTATTTATTCAGAACGAGCTGAGAAACTGATGAAAAATATGGATGACGTGGTTGGTTTATCGTCTATTTACAGGGTAAAAGCAATAATAGATAGGATGGAGAAAAGATTTGAGGATGGGATCGATTGGATCAAAAAATCTAACGAGATGTTAGATGGATATGATATACCTTTTAGCGTGGCTGAAAATTATTATGAATTAGGCCAAATCTATGAGGAGATGAATAGATCAGATAAGGCTATGGAATTCTATCATAAATCTAAAGACACCTTTCCCTCTGATGCGATGCAGTATATCGATAAGATTAATGCCAATATAGAAAATTTAGAAAATAGATCCTAAAAATGCTTCATCGTTTGATGAAAAAATTATCGAACTTACTGGTAGGTTCTTTAGTTTCCACTTTTATTTTATCCACTCTTGCATGAGGTTGGTTATTTTTACACCAGTTGACTAACTTGTTTACATCTTTTTCTTCACCTTCGAAAACAGCTTCGACCCTACCGTCGATTAAATTTTTAACCCAACCTTTTACACCGAATTCCTGTGCCTTTTTTTTAGTATTTGCACGGAAGAATACACCCTGAACCTTTCCACTGAAATAAACATGCTTCCTTATCATGATATCACAATATATTAAAGAAGTTATAAAGGATAAATCTTTTGCATTTAAACAGAGGTCATCATCAGTTTACCGTGCTTTACCCCTTTTGTGCTGATCAGTTTGTCCGCAATTCTCTTTATGTGGTGTGGTTTACCTTTTATAGCCATGGTTTCCATGCAGTTGTGTTTGTCAAGATGTATATGCATCGTTGAAACTATATGTGCATGGTCTTGGTGCTGCAGTTCGGTTAGTTCGTCGGATATACCTCTCTTTTCGTGATCAAAGACCAAAGTCAAAGAACCGTAGACTTCTTCCTCTGGATTTTCCCATTTTTCTTCTACAAGAAAATCCCTTATAAGGTCTCTGATAGCTTCGGACCTATTCGAGTACATCTTTGTCTCGATCTTTTCATCAAACTTTTGTAACAATTCCTTGGGAACCGAAACCCCGAATCTAGTCGTGTTATCTGACATGGTCATCTTTATGTTATCTTTGTCACAGATATATGTTTTTCGTGTTACTTTTACCAAAAAACTTAATAATAACACTATTATCTTTTTCGTGCTACAGGTGTTTTAGGTAGAATGAATCCCAGAAGAGAAATTTGGAAATTGATTGAAAAGAGAGATGTAGTTGAACTTCTTCACAGATCCGCTGTTTTGCATGGTCATTATTGTCCGGGGCTAGCTTTAGGTGTTAAGGGTAGTTACGAACTCGTTAAAAGGTTGGGTTTGAGGTCCGAAGGGATGGAAGATGTGTTAGCCGTGGTAGAAACAAATAACTGTGCATCAGACGGTGTACAGTTTGTGATCGGATGTTCTTTAGGTAATAATTCTCTTGTGTTCAAGGATCTAGGTAAGACTGCTTTCACTTTGACTGAAAGAGACGGTAAAGGCCTTCGAGCAAGAGTGAAAAACGAAGCATCGGAACAATGGAGTGAAAAAGTAGAAGATTTCTCCAATATTTTTAAAAAAGTTGTTACAAAAAGAGCAGGGGACAAGGAGGATAAAGTAAAACTACTTAGCCTATCTGAGAAAGCTTCTATGGTTGTAGTACATACAGATCCAGATAAAATATTTGAATTCGAGGAGGCACAAGTAAAGATACCTGAATACGCACCGATACATGACAGCCATATATGCAGTGAGTGTGGAGAGAAAGTAATGGCCACTAGAACGGTTGAAAAAGATGGTAACATCTTTTGTTTGAGTTGTTCCGACGGTGGTTATTCAGAACTGACCGGTTTCGGTATCCAGAAGGTTGGTGATAACTGATGCGTAAAATAACAATATTAGCTGTGATTTTACTTTTTTTAGTATCGTTTACATCCTCTGGCTGTATTGAAAGTGGTGAAAATGATATTGAAACTATGATCGTTACAGATATGGCGGGTAGAGATGTTGAGATTCCAGAAAATGTAGAAAGTATTGTAGCAGTAGGATCTGGATGTTTGAGACTTATAGCTTACATGAATTCAACGGATTTACTTGCAGGTGTGGAAGAGTATGAAATCACAGGAGGTCTCATGGGGCGACCTTACGCTTTAGCAAATCCTCAGTTATCAGAACTCCCGTCAATAGGTCCAATACATGGAGGAGATATGGAACTTATTGTCGATCAGGAACCGGATTTAATATTTAGGGCTGATAGTGCCGAAGAGGCTGACGAATATCAGGAACAAACGGGTATACCAGCAATAAATTTAGCAATCGGTGATCTAGGAGAAAATAGAGACGGTTTTTATGGTAGCTTAAGGTTGATTGGAGAGATTTTGGATAAAGAAGCTAGAGCCGATGAGATAATAGAATATATCGATTCGAATATTCAAGACCTTCGAGATAGGACAGATGATATATCATCTGAAAATAAATCTAAAGTTTATGTTGGAGGAGTGTTACATCGAGGAGCCCATGATTTAAGGAGTACATATAGTGATTATGCTCCATTTGAATTTGTAAATGCTGATAATGTGGCAGGGGGATTAGGATCGGATCATGCAATGGTTGACGAAGAAGCGATATTAAAGTGGGATCCAGATATTATTTTTGTAGATATGGGAAGTTACACTAGGGATACGATAGATTTGGATAAACTAGTTTATGAAGAGTTGAAAGCCTTCCAAAACGGAGATTTGTATGGCATCCTTCCATACAACTGGCATCACATAAATTATGGGACAGTGTTAGCTAGTTCCTTTTATGTGGGATCTGTTATTTATTCTGAAGAATTCAGTGATATAGACCTTGTGGAAAAGGCAGATGAGATATATGAGATGTTGGTGGGAGAACCAGTTTACGAATATATGGAAAGAGACCTCGGTGGATTTATTGAACTAGAACCCTGAGATCGAGTAAAAGAGGTAAGCATAAATGGTCTTAGAAGAAAATGATGTCAGTGAAGAAATATTAGGGGAATACAAAGAATACTCTAAAAAGAGGGTGTTCTTCTTTTTATTATCATTTATTTTACTTGTTTCTCTAGCTCTCTTCTCGCTGACTCTTGGTCCGGCTAATATTTCCGTGAGTGAAGCTGTATCAACTATATTTGGTGCTAATACCAGCAATAGATTGAACGTGATAATCTGGAATATTAGGGTACCAAGAGTTTTAGCTGCTATCACTGCAGGAGCTGGATTGGCAGTCGTTGGTGCTGCAATGCAGAGTATATTAAGAAATCCGTTGGGTTCTCCTTTCACATTGGGGATTTCACATGCTGCGGCATTTGGGGCTGCATTTTCTATTATCGTTTTGGGTGCAGGTACAACTCAAAGCAAAACAGCAGATGCAGTCGTACTTAGCAACCCATATTTAGTTACAATATCTGCATTTGTATGGTCTCTAGTTGCAACTTTTGTAATCCTGCTTTTATCAAGGTACAAAAATGCTTCACCAGCAACAATGATACTCACCGGTGTAGCTCTTGGATCCTTGTTCACCGCAGGGTATACCGCTCTCCAGTATTTTGCTGATGATGTAGAACTTGCCTCTATAGTTTTCTGGACATTTGGAGACGTAGCTAGAGCTAAATGGATCGATTTGGGTTTGATATTGATGGCCGTTATACCTGCAACGGTTTATTTCTTACGAAAGAGCTGGGACTACGAAGTGTTAGATTCCGGTGACGAGTCAGCAAAGGCTTTAGGTATCGACGTCGAAAAACTGAGACTTTTTGGTATGCTTATCTCTTGTTTTGTTACCGCTCTGATAATTTCTTTTGTTGGAATAATAGGTTTCGTGGGATTGGTCGTACCTCACATGGTAAGAAGAGTAATAGGAGGTAACGAAAGATATCTGATACCGTCTTCGTGTATCGTTGGTGCTGTATTGTTATTGGCTTCAGATACCGTTGCTAGAACAATAATATCCCCCATCGTATTACCTGTTGGGATATTAACATCTTTTTTGGGTGCACCTCTATTCATATATTTGGTGATAAAAGGGAGGGAATACTGGTGAAGTTAGAGATCGCTGGACTTCAATTTTCTTATAACAGCATTCCAGTATTAGATGATGTGGACTTCGAGCTCAAAAAAGGTGAGATGCTTACCATAATTGGTCCTAATGCTTCTGGGAAGACAACACTACTCAAGTGTATTAATAATATACTTAACCCACAAAAGGGTAGTATATTGATCGATGAAGAGTTGTTGAATACCTTGAGTATGAGGGAAATAGCTAGAAGAATAGGACATGTACCTCAACCGGGGACCGAGAGTTTCCCAACAACAGTCTTCGATACTGTGCTTATGGGTCGAAAACCACATGGTGCTTGGAAACCCAACAGGAAGGATCTTGAGAAGGTATCAAAAACCATTGAAAAGTTAGGGCTTGAAGGTATCGCCATGAGAAACATAAAGGAGATAAGTGGTGGTCAGAAACAGAAGGCGTTAATAGCTAGGGCTTTAGCTCAAAATCCAGAGATACTACTTTTGGATGAACCTACCAGCAGTCTTGACCTAAAACATCAGCTGGACGTTCTAGATGTCGTAAAGAAACAAACTAGAAATGGAATTACAGTAGTCATGACCATGCACGATCTGAACCTAGCAGCGAGGTACAGTAGTAAGATATTGATGCTTAGTGATGGAAAAATATATGATGCTGGGGATGTGGATATATTAAATTCCAAAAATATAGAATCAGTATTCGGCGTGAAAGTAGATATCGTTCAAAGATCGGGTCGTCCTATAATTATCCCCGAGGAAGCTGTTGTTTGAATGATGGGATTTTTCAATGTAAAGCCGATCCTCCATTCACTCCTAAAATATCTCCGTTGACATAGGAACCCATATCGGAAGCTAGGAACACCGCTGCGTTCGCGATATCTTTTGGTTCTCCGATCCTTTTCACGGGTATTTTTTCTGCTCTTTGCTTTATTTTTTCTTCCGAATAACTACCTATGATGTCTGTGTCTATTGTTCCAGGCGCTATTCCATTTACAGTGATACCTTTTGGACCCAATTCCAAAGCCAAAGCTCGTGTTAATCCTACTAGTGCTGCTTTGCTTGTCACGTAGGCTGTGCCATGAGTTGATCCCCTAAAGGCCAACTGCGATGATAGGTTGATGATCCTACCTGCCCCTGAATATTTTAGGTGCGGGAGGCAGAGTTTGCTCAGAATGAAAGGACCTCTAACGTTTACATCCATGGTCCTATCGTAATACTCTATATCCGACTCTTCTAGATCTTTACGATAGTAGATACCAGCGTTGTTGACTAGTATATCGATCGAGTCAAACCTTTCTAGAAATCTCTCAACCATATTTTCGCAGTCTTCTTCATCACTGACATCTCCCTGCAGTAGCATTCCATCGGACTTACTGGTCACATGTTCAAGTAATTCATGTGCTTTTTCTTCACTGTTATAATAGTTGATACCTACGATGGCACCTTCATCGGCAAATTTCTCAGCTATACCTCGGCCGATACCTCTCGAAGCTCCAGTTACGAGAGCTCTTTTCCCTTCCAACTTTCCTTTCATATTTACTAAATCACGTATATGATATTAGTCTTTTTTCAAGGAAATTATTATATATGAAAAATAGGTGTAAGGGATTGTTGGAATAGTATCTGTAACGGTCTGGTTTTTAAACAACACGCTCCCGTAGTGTAGTCCGGCCAATCATTTTGGCTTCTCGAGCCAAACACTCGGGTTCAAATCCCGACGGGAGCACTTTTTCTTTTTATAAATCGGTTAACTTCCTTACCGTGCATCCTCATCGATCTTTTTCAACAATTGGGCAGTTGAAATGATGTCTTCTTTATTGTGTTCCAATATTGGAATCAAAGGACCCGGATTTCCTTTCTTAAGATAGATCTTGTAAAACTGTGGAACCATAGCACTTGATACGTCGTTTTCTCTCTCCTTGTTCAAAACATGCTTTTCTAAAGTTCCCAGCCTGTGATTTGGTATACCTTTTTTCCATACTCCTCTAGAAAAATGTAAAACATCGAAGTGGGGCTTATCAATATCCCCTTCCAAACCATAATTTTTCATCCTCTCAGAAATGAATCTACTATCGAAACTTCTACCGTTGAAGCTTACGAAACTACCAAATTCATCAGAAATGTCCAGAAATTCCTGGATGATCGCTTTTTCCTCTTTCAAATTCCTAGCTAACAACTGCTTTACTTTAAGACTCCCACCCGAATAACTCCCGATACCTATGAGGAATACTGGGCAATATCTCAAACCCATGGTCTCGATATCGAAGAACAGTAGGTCCTCTTTATCAGCGAATTCAACCAATTTTTGATTTAGTGGGTGATTCAATGGATAACACTTCTCTACCCTTTTTTGCAATCTTTTCAGGTCTCTACATTCTACCTCATCGATTATCTCTTCCACATGACTACAAAAACGGTCATGATCTTTTAATCCACGATGATCTTGAATACCGTTTTTCTTTAACTTTTCCTCGGTCTTTTTACCTATTCCAGGAACTAATTTCAAGTCGGAGAGTAATTCGTTTTCAACCAATTTACAGTCTTTTATATTGAAGTTCGCCTCAACTTCATCTATTAATTCATAGAATCCACCTACTCCGTTCTCCTTTATTTTCCCATGGATGATGTCTTCCAGACTATCGCCTTTGTGTTCGGATATGAGTTTCCATTTCAACCGTTCTGAACGATATATGTTTCTATCGGGTTCCATCTCTATTTTTACTATTTTCTTTACTCACAAAAATAGTTATCGGAAGATACCTTAGGTTTGATATGAGTCATTGAGCTATTTTAGCTGAAAGATTAATTATACCCGATGAGGTTGAAACAGGATCATAGAGTTCTTTTCGCTCTTCACACTTACCCATATAATGGTGGATGAGCAGATCTTCCATTCATATCTTTCTTCAATTTTTCTGTTTGCTGGACCAAGTCTTCGAATTCTTTCTCTAGCTTATCAGCACTATCGAGTAGTGTCTGAGTATCTATTTCTAGATCTTTATATTCTGCTAATTTATCTAACAAAGCTGCAGAAGCTCTTGGATCTGGTAGTTTATGAGCACCCTCTGCGAACAATCCGAGCGCTTTAATGTCATGTTCTACAGCTTCAAGTAGAAGGGAACTTGAGATGCCAGCAATCGCACCTCTCTCAATCATCTCTATACCCATCTCTTCTAATTCTTGTACATGTTCTCGGCTACTCAAAACACCCCATATCTTTACCTCGTCCGTATCTTCTTTTTTAGGTATTCCGTCTAGAGTTATTATCTCACCGACTCCTTTTTCTATGCTCCATTCTACGATTTCAGAAGCTAGCATAGGAGTCAATTGATTTGGGATAACCATATCTGATTTTACGAGTATCAAGTCATCATGCATAAAAAATCTCAAAGGTCTTCTAGGCACACCATCAAATATAACCGAAGTCGGAGGGAATTCATCACAAGTAAGAGACGCTACCTGAACCATATCTAAACTGTTGATCAGTTGTTCACTAGCGATCCCTCCTATCAATCCATTAGCAGGAAAACCAGCTATAAGGCATTCTACATCAGATATATCTTCATTTTCTATTATCTCATAACAAGGAACCATCTATATACACCCGTTTATATATTGTATCATGTTGTATTTTTAACTTTTCATTAATTTAAAGTTCCGAAAATAACCAAAAGAATTATAGAGCCCTTATTATCTAAAATCCAATTAATCGGTTAAATCGAGACGTGATATTTGATGGTTGAAAAATCTAGAAAGGAAAAATTGGATGACGTCTTTCAAGAATACAAAGAAATTTGGAAACAACTTTCATTTTTATTTGTTGCAGGTGTAATCATACTTTTAGTAGGAATTATTTTAGGATCAAATTTTTTATCTTATCTGGGTGTTGCTCTTCTTAAGGGCAGTTTTATCGGAATATTTTTGGGTATATATCTTGGCTTTAGTTTAGGTTGGATAGTACCTATAGTTATCAACCTGTTTTTAGGAGTCTATATAGCTTTTATACTGTTTGGTACACCTGAGGCTGTATTTGCCTCTTATATATCACCCGCCATTGGAGGATTAACAGGCTGGTATTCATCCAGACGAAGAATATTTTTGGATAAAGGTGCAGAATCTGATTATTTCAAGAATAAACGATCTTTGTTCTCTGATAACAAATAGTTTTTTATCTAATCAATTATTATGAGGGACGTATAAGATGGGAAAAACCTTGAGATTTGGAGCAGAAACAAATAGAGATAGACCAAAAACAAAAGTATTCGGTATAGGTGGTGCAGGAAGGAATATATTATCATCTCTAATGGATGACCAATCGGTAACGAATATGTCATTTTGTGAAGTAGGTGAAAAAAAACGATTCAATAATTGTTCTTTTATCAATATCAATAAAAAAGAAATCAGAGATTCTTATGATTCTATGATGAATATAGGAAATTCATACTCTAATTTATCCGAAGAGAAAATAAACCGCTCTACAGAAAAAGGTGACCTTTTTTACATATTATCTGGTCTTGGGGGGGAAACGGGAAGTTGGACCACTCCTATATTTTCAAAAAAAGCTTCAAAGCAAGGTTTCACAATGGTATTTGTTGCAATGCCTTTTAGAAATGAAGGTGGTTCCAGATACCGTCTAGCTAAAGAATCAAAGGAAAAGATAAGCAAGAACTGTGACGTCCTAGCTGTTTTTGAGAACAGTAGATTACTAAAAATGAGTCCTCATCTTCCCATGACAAAAGCTTTCGATGTTATGAATTCTATTATTATGCTCCCTATTACTGATTTCAACGCGGTTATGACTAGAGGGGATATATCTTCCTTACAGGAATTCTGTAAAGGTGTGGATGAATTTAGGATCGGTGCCGGTTACGGAAAAGGTAGAAAAAGAGGAAAAAGAGCATCTAAAGAAGCTTATAGGTCCCCTTGGTTGGATGAACCTGAAAAATACGAAACTATTTTAACAGTAGTTACCAGCGGTCAGGGTTCTGCTGAATTAGAGGCAGAAGACGCTTTAGAAGTGATACGAAGAAGGTCTCCAAATGCAAATATAATGTGGGGCTTGAGAAAAGATCCAAATTTGGGTGAAAGAACACGCGTTACATTATTAGCTGCAATATAGAAAAATAGAAAAAAAGTTTTTTTGAGCGTTTTTACTCTTTTTTCTTGAAGTAATAGTATGCTACTGGAACAGCTCCTGCCATCAACATCAGTGGAATACCGATGAATGGTATGGATTCCTCAGCTGACATCTCAATATATTGTGTGCTAAAGTGTTCTATGTGGAAGACATACATCGCTCCTCCACCTGCACTGGCGTTCGATTCGTCTAGACCCTCATAATTAACTGCATCACTTGTTTCTATTTCTAAGTCTCCTTCGGCATCAGCTAGATGTTCATCTGCGAAAGCCTTGTTAATCAGAATGGTCACATGGTTCGGCTCTTCTTTTTCATCAGTTGCCTCTATAGTCAGTGTTTCTCCATCGAAGTCCACTGTAACTTCGTCAATACCATCCGAATGTCCAGCATTTATCACCAATGCAGCCCAAGGTTCATAACCTTCTACTTTGAGGAAGGTCGCTACTCCCTGTGCTGCTGCATCTTCTGCTCTATTCCGTTCTTTTTGACCATCTACAGGTGTATCAAAATCAAATGATTGTGACATCTCTATCGTCTGTGTACTGAATTCCTCCACTTGGAAGACATACATCGCTCCTCCACCGGCACTTGCATTCGAGTTATCCATCCCTTCGTAGTTCACAGCATCGCTTGTTTCTATTTCTAAGTCACTTTCAGCGTCCGCTAGATATTCATCGGCGAATTCTTTGTTTATCAGTATTGTTACGTGATTTGTCGAGTTACTATCCTGTGCTTCTATCCTTAGGGTTCCGTCTTCGAAACTTGCTGAAACAGCGTCAACACCTCTTGGATCACCGGCGTTTATAACTAACGCAGCCCATGGTTCATAGTCTTCAACTTTCAAAAATGTTGCTGCACCATGTGAGGCAGCGTTCTCAGCTCTGTTCCTAAACATTTCCCCACCATCCACAGGGGGGTCAAAATCATCTATCGGTCCGCTTTCTTCGGCAATCGATGTAGTCGCTAGTGATACTGGGATTAAAGCTATCAGTATTACGCTCAATATTACTCCTAATTTTTTGTATATCGCTTTCATGTTTATCACTACTAATAAATCGGTGCCTATTTTAAAAAAGGGTTTTGGTACAACACTAGAACAATAGATAAGAAAAAAGATGGTAAAGAAGTTAAAAAAGGGGTTTAACCGAAGACCGTTCCCATACCTTGGGCAGCAGCTTCATCTTCTTTTTCTATGGCTTTTTTTACTTCTTCAGCGTTCTCAGCTTTTTCTATACCTTCTTCACTGAATAATTCAACTGCTCTTTCAACTGCTTCTTCGCTACCTTCAACCAGGAAATAATTTACGTCTTCTTTCATACCCAAACTTTTTCCATCTCTTATACTGGTTGTTTGTCGGCTAACTAACTCATCGGACAATACATCCTGGATCAGCTCGAATTTATCGGAGTCAACTTCAAATACTGCATACATGTTATCATACCTGCCAATCTCTTATGTAATAAAAATATTACTATCTATAACAGCTATTATTTCAATTCTTCCGATTTCAAAAATATCAATAACGAAATCTGTTCTTTACTGAGTGGACTTACTTCATGAAGCTTGTCACGATCTTCTTCTTTCAAAAGTTTAAGTAAGAGTGGGGACCCTTTTGTCATCAACATCAATCTATCTAAAGCATCTTTTTTCAAGCGGGTTTCTAAGAGTTCTTGGGCATCATCTTTATCTAATGGGGAGATGTCTATTTCCCTTACATTATCGTTGTTCACATCTTCGATTTTATAGAACCTCTCGTAGACGGGTATTCCTTTCCTGGATGTGATAAGGAGTTTACTTTTATTATCTCTATCATTTATTTTTAAATATTCATCAAGAAAATCGACAAAGTCGTCATCAATCTCATAATAATCATCGAACACGGTCAGTACATTTTTTTGGGATAAGTTTTCTATTATGTTATTCTTTTCTTCTGCACCTAACTCTTTAAAAAAAGATTCGATTTGTTCTTTAATCCTTTCTAAGGGTTTTTTAGCGGCTTTAATCCACAATACATGTCTATTTATTTCTTCAATAAAAGAACGAGCTAGGGTTGAACTACCATACCCCCTTCTGCCGAGTATGACGGCTACGGGAATATCGCTTTCAAACCACCTTTCTAACTCCTCTAATTCTCTTTTTCTATTGATCAATTCTTCGAATCGAGGCGCATCTTCTAATAAAGTGATAGTCTCTTCAGTTTCATCGATATTCAATGGTAGATTCTCATCCTCTATAATAAATATCAACTCTAATAGAGTGACGTTTTTATCATACCTCTCTAATACTTTAGATATTCGCATGGATCTTTTTTTTTCTTTATAGACCACTGGTATCTCATTATCTACTAAATTTTCATAAAGAATATTTGACTTATCAAAACCCTTTCTTGTTAACCTGTAAGTTTTTAATTTCCGTTCATGACCTTCAACACTGCATAAATCTTCGTTTAGGCAACCTTCTTCTCTTAGGTCTTTTAGTATTCTTGAAGCATGTGTCCTTGACATACCTATGTTTTCAGAAATGCCTTTTTGAGTCACATCTTCTGGTAGGTCGTTTTCTTCATCTAAACCGATGTAATCTCTTAGAAATAGAAGAACTTTATCTTTGTAGTTCAATGATAATTCTGATTTCATTCTGATTTTAGAAAAGAAGTTTATCTTACTTTAATTTTTACATGGTTGATAACACTATTTCTTGGGTGTAAAATTGATGCCACAGTATCTCTTAAGATAAGGTACTTTATCTTCAAGATAATCTTCTAAATATTCATCTCTCTTTTCCATGTATTCCTCTTTCAACAGATCAAAGAAAACCCAATCCATACGATTACCAAATAGATAACCACTTTTTCTTGCAACACCTGTTTTTTTGAAACCAAACCTTTCTAATACTTTGTGTGCTCTTTTATTTATCGAACTGCTCCAGGCGCTTATCCTATCGTAATTTTTATGGACGAATAACATCTCACATAAACCTAAGGTGATATTAGTGCCCAATCCTTTGTTCCAAAAATCTTTTTCCCCGATGTATGTCCCGATATCTGCGTTTCTAACTTTATTAGAACGCTTTTTTACAGTGGCAATACCAACTGCTTTATCATCCTCGATCAGTTCAACGATCATCACTAGTTTATTATCGTCTTTAAGGTTCTCCTCGTACTCTTTTTCCACGTCATCCATGTTCTTAAAAACTATCGGTTCACCTCTGGAAAAAAGAGTTACCTGATGTTCACTTTCCCAATTAACTAACAGATGGATATCCTCCCTATCCATGGCACGAAATCTAATTTCTCCGATCTCGAACATTTAACCCACCTTGATTATTTTAATATTCTCTCCATGTATGACGGCATTCCGTGCATCTATAAATTCTCGTTTCAGGTTCATCGGCAGCTCTTGTTTGTTCCAATCTCCAGTAGGCTTTGTTATTATCACATTCTGGGCATCTAACTTTAGTTGTTGGTAAAGTATCCACCTCTTCTTCGATAATTATCGTTTCTTTGGTCTGTTTTTTAGATGTGATAGATGTATGGTCCTCATCTTTGACCTTTCTGGTAAATTCACATTTTTTACAGAACCATTCTCCTTCATTGGGCTTCATTAACGAATTGCAGTTTGGACAGAACATCTTATTCAGGGAATACTACTAGTGGTAGAATATAAAGTTTACGTGGTAATTTAACCGAGTAATTCCTTTGCTTTATCCCTGTCTATATCTAGTGCTTCTAACATATAGTTGAGAGATTTTCTAAGTATGATATCTTCACCCTGGCCGGTCTGCTGGATGAGTTTCTCCATCATGACAGGGGCTTTAAACCTGTACCCTACTGCTAACTCCGATAGGTAATGAGGTTTGTTTTCAGGATCAAGCTCGGCGGCTTCTCGATAATGCTCTTCAGCCTTTTCGAATTTACCAACATCTATGCAGAAAGAGGCTACAGCTTGGTGATAAAACGGATTCTCTTCCAATTCGATAGCTTTTTCATAATCCGCTATGATATCCTCTGATTCTATTTCAGGGATACCTAATGCAGCCTCGGCTTTACCAAAATAGGCCCTCGCATTTTCATCTTTATCAAGAGCCTTTTTAAATCTCTTATGGGCCCCTTCGTAATCAAATTCATTTAGTAATCTTTCTCCCTGTTGGATCAATTGCTGTACTTCTGCCATGCTATCTGTTCAAGTCAAATAATAGGGCACCAAATAAATCTTTCTAAAAAAGGTTTATAACCATGTAACTATCACGGTGAGGGCTCATCTCTCTTTTGCAGGGTTTCCATAGATTAAAGAGTCATCCGGAACATCTTTTGTAACCACAGAACCTGCACCTATCATCGAATTTTTCCCGACTTTCACACCAGCTATGATCGTAGAGTTAGCACCGATTTTGGCTCCTTTTTCTATTACAACAGGTTGAATATTAGAATCCATCTTTTTATCATTGGTGATACATACGTTGGGCCCTATGAAGACATCATTTTTGATTTTAGTGCCTGTCGATAAATATACCCCGCTCTGCAGAGATACGTTTTCCCCAATATCACAGTCATTTTCGATTATAGAGCCGGAACCTATCAAACAGTGATCTCCTATTTTACATCCCTCTCGGATCAGTACATGGTGCCCCGTTCTAACACCTTTACCGATTTTTACATCCGAATAGATCACGGTGAAGTCTCGGATGACGGATCCGGATCCGATCACGGTCTTTGCCAAACCTGTAAAATCTTTACTCTTTAAACAAGATATATTTTTTTTACCCGGATAACCCATTATTACATTTTCACCTATTATAACGTCATCTGGTAATTCCAAAGGTCCGAGTTTCTTGACCATGTTCATCACAACTCAATTTTCTTTCTCTGCCTTAACGATTTTAAAGCAGCCTCCGCAACTTTCATACTATTCAATCCGTCTTCACCATTCACTAAAGGCTTTCGCCTTTCTTTGATAGAATCAATGAAATCTCGTAGTTCTCTTCTTAACGGTTCCTGTCTTTTAACTGAATATTTGCGTATATTATGTTCCAAAGGTATATCGAAAAGGTTGCTCACATCGTATTCCAATAATTGTGATGAACTTATCACCATTGTCTGGTCGATATAATCTATTTCGATGTACTCCTTAGAGCACGTGATCCACAAGTTTCTGACTTTATGGGGTGTTAGCCAATTCACTTCGAGTAACCCGTCGATACCGTTTTCGAACTGGACCAAAATATTAGCGTGATCTTCGTGACCTGAACCGTTATTCGACGGTCCACCAGAGGTATAAACGGATGTAATCTCTCCTTGAGATAAGTATCTCATCACATCAAGGTCGTGAATAGCTAAATCCATTATCACACCCATATCCGAAACTCTAGCCGGAAACGAACTCACCCTTTTCGAGCTCATAGTGATGACATCTCCGACATTGCCGTCGTTGAGTAAAGTTTTAGCTGTTGAGATCACGGGATTGTGCCTTTCTATCATCCCCACTGCTAAAATTAGCTCTTCTTTCGAGGCTTTCTCTACAAGTTCCTTTGCTTTCGAACTGTTCAAAGCTATCGGTTTTTCGACCAGTATATCAAATCCATGTTCCATAACTTTCATGGCTATTTCATTATGTGTGCTGGCAGGAGTCGCTACGGTTACCCCGTCTAAATCAGATTTTAAAAAATCATTGATATCAGTAAAATAAGGTACATTAAATTTTTCACCGACCTCTTCAGCAAGCTTTCCATTAGAATCTAGTACTGCTCCAAGTGAATTCATTCCGGATAAAACTCTTGCGTGATTCTGTCCCATCGAGCCTACGCCTATTACTCCTATGTTCATATGATACGGTACGGTATATCTAGAGAATTATTAAAAACTTGTTCAATCTAAAATACCTTTTAGGTATTCTTCCAAATGGTCTATAGCTTTCTCCCTTTTAGCCGGATAACTTTCCACCCTAGCCCGACACTTGATCGTGTTACTACCGTCAGAGAGTACGAAATTTTCCTGATAAGCCTGCTGTTTATCCAATCTAAAGAAGAAATTGCATTTTTTGTCCATCCTCCTCTCTAAAGAATTTAACAAAGTTTGGATCACCGTTGCTGGTAATTTACTAAAAACTAGGTCCATCTCCCTGTTCCTAGAGATCTTCCCCTCGATTATCTCGATTGGATTGCCGTAGTATCCCTCGGTTTCTTCCTTCTCCAACTCTATGTTCTCTCCGGCGATGTTAACGATAGCTTGGATGACTTTATCAGGATCTTCAGTGGCTTGACAGTATGCTTTGAACTCTATATAGTGGAAGGTCACCAGATCTCCTCCTTGACCGTGTCCCCACCTAAGTTCTCGACCAGGTAGATGATCTTACATATACTCTCCACAACCGTTATCCAGTTGTAAGCTTCTTCTAGATTCTCGCCGTGTGCGAAAGTCCCGTGACCTTTAACGATGGCAGCATTATAGTTCTGTAATATATCTGGAAGCTTTTCCGCCACCTCTTCCGATCCTATCGATTCTTCTACATCAAGTATAGGAACCCTCTTCAGATGGTATCGTCCTTCATCGTCTATAGGTATGATGTCATCCCTTGTTATGGAAAGTGCGATGGCGTAGGGTGTATGGGCGTGAACTATGGCTAGTGCCGATGTGTTTTTGTAAATCGCTCGATGAACTCCTATCTCCGTAGAAGCGATGATGACTCCAGAGTCGTCCTCCTCTAAACCGGTTTCCACGATATCTTCTTCATGAAGATCACCCATCATAGCCCCTCTTCTTTTGATGAAGATACGATTACCTCTTTTAACACTCATGTTCCCACTGTGGGACGATAGATTAAGTCCCCTGTTTTCCAGGAATTCCCCGTACTTTTTCATCTCTTCTAGGATTTTTCGATCCATGTGATTACCTTCGATAAAACACACTCTCAGGTATAAACCTTTTTTGAATAATAATGTAAAAAAGAAAAGGAGTTTTAGATCGGTTGGAACGTTCCTGTAAACTTGGTCTTATCGATGATATGCCCCATCATGGTTTTCTCTAAGTCCTTCTTGGTCGAGCTGGATGGAATGTCCAGCGTTGTATCCAGTGCATACAATTTAAAATTGTAGGTATGTTTTGCATCTGGTGGATTCGGTCCTCCGTATCCTTTTTCTCCATAATCGTTTTTACCCTCGGTCGCCTCTTTTGGGACATGATCTTCTTCTATGACTGTAGTTTCCGGATCTATATTCCAGATCACCCAGTGGTCCCATACTTTACCGGCGGGTTTCATCGCATCCGGGTCATCCATGACCAAGGCTAGGGATTCTGCACTATCCGGAACACCTCGTATCTTTAAAGGTGGGTTGATATTTTCTCTCTTGTACCCATACTTCTCAGGTATCGCTTCTCCATCTGGAAATTTAGGACTTGTCAATTTCAAATCTGCCATGTATATCACATCTCCTTTTTGCATCTTAATAACGTAATCTATGATTAAAAAGGTTTTGTTTTCTAAAGGTTCCCATTAAGCTTAAAGGTAAAGGCTTTATGACAGTTCAAGGATGTAATGATGATGTCGAGAACTCAGAAGAAAAACAAAGAACTGGTGATACATACTGATGGAGCCTGCAGTGGAAAGAACCCGGGAGGAGTGGCTGCATACGGTTATCTTATCGAAAGAAAAGATAGGACCGTTAGAGAAGACTATGGAGTACTGAAAACTGGAGAAGGTGCTACCAACAATTTTGCAGAGTATATGGCGCCTATAAAGGCGTTCAAATGGTTAAAATCATCCGAAGAGCGTTTTGAAGATATCGATAAGATCACCTTGATGTCCGATTCTCAATTACTGGTAAATCAAATAAACGGTGACTGGTCAGTTAAATCCAGTAACATTGTTGACCTTTACGAACAGCTAAAGACACTGATCAACGAATTTGAGAACAAATCTATATCTGTGGAGTTCACACATATCATGAGGGAAAAGAATGGACGTGCCGATGGTCTGGCACAAACCGCCATAAAAGATCATAGGACTCTACAGAAAATCAAGAAAAAAGACGAAAGAAAAGTCTGCCCAGAATGTGGGAGTGAGATGGTCCTCCGAGAAGGGAAATATGGTAAATTTTACGGATGCACGAATTATCCCGAGTGTAAGCAAACCGAAGACCATAAAGAATGACCCTCCTGACCACAATGCTTTTAATAATTTGTTTGATATCGACTTCTATAAACTGACGGTGTAAGCATGGACGATCCGGATTATGAAGATGACCTGAAAAAAGAGAAGAAACGCAGGAAACGCAAGATGTACGGGAAACTAACTGGAATTGTAGTGATGAGTATATTCATCTTGGTCGTTTCAATTTACGAAGCCCGGTTTTATTACCTGTTGTTCTACTACATAGCTGGTTTTGGTTACATCTTTTTTCTAGGTTATCGACTTATGAAAGAAATCGGAGAGTTACGTTCGCTGATGGACGATATGATTATCGAAGGAGATTATATACTCAAATATAATGCAAAAATATCCTCTGAGATAACTAGAATACACATAGATGATGTGGAAAAGGTGTACTACAACATCGAGGAACTCCCTAGAACTTTATATGTAGTTCACAGAGAAAACGGAGATTTAAAGGCGGAACATTTCTACAAAACCAGGATGAAAGATAAAGAAAGGTTCATAGATTTAGTAGATAGTAAGAACTTACTCATCGAAGAACCTATCTCATTTGAAACTCTTAGAGATATGATCGAATCTTAAACGAATTCAAACCATGAAACCTAAGTTTAATTTTTCTAGTTTCTTTTCAGTAGGTCTCCCTTCTCTATCCCAGCCCATGGCTTCGTAATAATCGTCAAGCATTTTTTCCATATCGAACACGTTCCCGGAACTAGCTCCCTTAATAAGCGGTTCGTTGAACCGTTCAGGTAACCGATCATCGCCCCTAGAAAAACCGTTGGAAACGTTGAACATCCTTTCTAAATTGTAGATCCTCTCCCCGATTTTATGCAGTTCTCCGACGGTATAATCTACACCGGTTACAGCTTCCAAAAACCTGGAGTAATATTCTTCACTTAAAGCGAAGGAACTGAACTTACAGACTATGAGTGAATCCAGGTAAGCGTTCCTTTCCTGAGATCGCTTTACAACTTCTGCCTTCCCGCTGGTGTTGAACCTGTCGAACAACTTTGGAACTCCAAAGATCTCTTCCCCTATCATGTATCCACGAAGATGACATCCACCTCTGTTAGAAGTGGCAAAGGATAAAGCCTGTCCAGCGGCACCACGTGGATCGTAAGCAGGCAGTTCCATACCTTTAACTGACATGGAGTAATCACAGTTGTATCTCTCACACAACCTTTTAGATCCTTCTGCTAATTCATCTCCAGCTTCCTCACGGTAAGCGATCACCTTTATCAATTCGGTTACATCACTTCCAAAACCATCTGTTTCATCCCACACTCCTTTCTCGAACATCTCCATAGCACTGGCGATGGTACCACCTGTGGTAATAGTATCGAGACCCAGTTCATTACACAGATAATTAGCTTCGGTGGTCTTTTTCAGATCAAATATCCCTAGATTGGCACCGAGTGCCCAAACGCTTTCATACTCTGGTCCTTTTCCTTTCATCTTGTCAGTCTTAGTTTTCAAACCGCATCTAATGGGACATGCGTGACAGCGGTAATGACCCTCGACTATCTCATCTTTCATCGTTTCCCCGGATAGATTATCGACTCTTTCATCTTTAACCCTCTGGAAGTTTTCAAGGGGGAACATACCGAGCCAGTCTAAAAGATTTACAAGTATCGGAGTGCCGAACTTTCTCAAACCTCTGGAAGTCACTGGAGACGATTCTATTTTAGAAATTGCCTTTTTCAGATAATTCTTTAACAGTTCCTGATCATCGATTTCTACTTTCTTATCTCCTTTGACCGATAATCCTTTCAAATTCTTAGAACCCATCACGGCACCTACACCGCCTCTTCCGAAAACACGGTCATCATCAGTGACCACATTGGCAAAACGAACTAAATTTTCACCTGCTGGACCGATAACTGCGCTAGCTCCATTTAAAGAATCTAAAGCCTCACTTACGGTCTTACCCCAAAGGTCAGTTTCTTCTACGGTAACTACACCATTATCGACCTTCAATACAACCGGAACTTCAGATTTTCCTTTCAAAACGAGTGCATCGATACCTGCTGAAGAAAAATGTTTACCAAAAAATCCTCCTACGTTAGAATCTAGTATAGTACCTGTAAGGGGTGAGATGGTTGAAACGGAAAACCTACCACTGGTAGGAACCATTGTTCCTGTTAAAGGTCCTCTAGTAAACACCAATACGTTTTCATCTAGTGGATCTTTAGTAGATTTGATCTCTTCGTATAGTAATCTACCGCCCAATCCTCTTCCACCTATATAGTCTACGAGTATATCTTTGTCGATCTCCTCAAACTGTACTTTACGATCACCTAGATCAACCTTGGCTAACTTTCTCCACCAGCCTTTCATGGGTTCAGATAGTTTTAATTACTTTAATCTTTATGGATGAACAAGTAAGTCCAAAAAGAGTGGAAAAAGGTTTTTATATTATACCCTCTGTAAAGGGCTTACCCCATTGGTAATATACCGATGATTTATGAGGACGATATGTCCGAAAGAGGTGTTAATAATGGCAAAAATGTATGTAAATTTCGAAATGTCTGAAGAGTTGATCGATAAAAGTTATGAAGCAGTAGAGATAGCAAGGGATACCGGAGAGGTTAGAAAGGGAACTAACGAGGTAACCAAGGTTGTTGAACGCGGTGATGCAAAATTTGTAGTCATGGCAGAAGATGTAAACCCTCCGGAGATTTTAGCTCATATGCCTTTACTCTGTGAAGAAAGAGGAGTTCCTTATGCTTACGTTCCAAGCAAACAAGAACTCGGAGCTGCTTCCGGTATTGATTCTTATTCCGCATCTGTAGCTATTACCGATCCAGGAAAGGCGGAACAGATGATAGAAAACCTTAAAAATTCGATTGAAGAATTGAAGTAATAAAAATAACATAAAGAGGAGTTTCAAATGGCAGAATATGAAGGTACGCCGGGTGAAGTTGTCGAAATCGTAGGTAGGACCGGGATGACCGGAGAGGCTACCCAGGTTAAAGTCAGAGTCCTTGAAGGAAGAGACGAGGGTAGAATCATCACTCGGAATGTAATGGGACCTGTTCAGAAAGGCGACAAGCTGATGCTTAGGGAGACTGCTAGAGAAGCAAAAAGCATAGGAGTTAGATAGCATGGTTGAAGCTAAGGAATGTACTTTCTGTGGAAATAAAATAGAACCTGGAACAGGAAAATTCTTCATCAAAACAGATGGACAGACTTACAACTTTTGCAATCACAAATGTGAACAAAACATGCTGAAACTTGGTAGAAAAGAAAGAGAAACAAAGTGGACTAGAAAGCACGCCCAAGAAAAAGCTGTAAAAACGTACCGCAAGAAAGAAATGTCCAAAAAGAAGAAGATCAAAAGGAAGTAGGATGTGATCCCAGTGGAAACTACTTTTTTGATGATAAAACCCGATGGTGTTCAAAGGGGATTAATTGGGAAAGTCATATCTCGGATAGAGGAAAAAGGTCTTAGGCCCGTTGCCATGAAAATGCTTTGGATCGATGAAGAAACAGCTTCGGAACACTACGCGGAGCACAAGGGCAAAAATTTTTATGAACCTTTGATTGAATACATAACATCAGGTCCAGTAGTCACTATGGCGCTTAAAGGAGACTCCGCTATATCCATAGTCAGAAAACTAGTTGGAGACACTGATCCAAAAGAAGCTCCACCTGGAACGATAAGAGGAGATTTTGGTATAGAGATAAGTAGAAATATAGTCCACGCTGCAGATTCTGAAAAAAGTGCAAAAAGAGAATTAGACATATTTTTCGATGAGGAACATTTCCAGGATTATTCTCGAGTCGAAGAAGAGTGGATATATGAGTAGTTTAGTCTTATAAACTATCTACATGTTTTTTTATTTTTTCAAGATACTGAGTCGCACCTAGGTCTTCAAATATTTTGTTCGCTTCTTCAAAGTGGTTAATTGATTTTTCCGGTTCGTTTTTATCCATATAAAGTCTACCGAGTTCGTATTTATTTTCAGCTCTGGCAAAGGGTATATCCAAGTTTCCAAGAAACTCCCA
>JAFDTG010000101.1 GCA_019594235.1 Candidatus Saliniplasma halalkaliphilum
ACAAACAAGCCATACAACACCGCACTTCCATCACAGAAGACAAGATCCACGCAGCGGTGTTCAATCTACACGGTTGCTACGAGTTCGGATGAATGTGTACCAACACGCAGGAATTTTGACAAATTCTTCATGCTCACAAAATTCCGGAAAATTTTCTTCACCACGATGTGATAGTAAGATATGAACTAGGATGAGGAAAGGATGAAGTCCTAACCACAAATCGTATTCAAATCAGCCGTTGTATAGATCCCTTTAAAGTCTCCATATTAACTCCGATCAGATTGGAAGCAGCCATAAAGAGTTCCTCATCGATGTTTTTTCGTAACCTTGTAAGATCTTCTTTACTGATCAATCTTTTAATTCCATCTACCATTTCATTGATATCCTTTTTGTACCACAGGAGAGCGTGGAGATCGCAAATATCTTTTACCCTTTTATGTTCTTTGTCTCTGCCTGGTATAGATCTAATCTTCATCGCAGCCAACAGTTCTGCATCACACAGTGTTGAAAAAACAGATGTATCCCAATCTACATACCTCTCCAATGAATCATTTTT
Source organism: Candidatus Saliniplasma halalkaliphilum (assembly GCA_019594235.1). GTDB lineage: Archaea > Thermoplasmatota > Thermoplasmata > Halarchaeoplasmatales > Halarchaeoplasmataceae > Saliniplasma > Saliniplasma halalkaliphilum. The sequence goes on from JAFDTG010000101.1 coordinate 557, forward strand.
TCCATTGTCAAAGGCCTGCCCAAGGAGGGTTTCTGAGGGAGGTTCGAATCCGAATAACCTTCTAAAAGCATCTAATTCTCCAGTATCTGGAATTATATCTATATACACTGGAAATATCTCAAACAGCGGTAATTCTTTAGATTCCTCTTCCGAGATCTGTTCACCTGTTTCCCTTTCAAAATACTTTACAAATCCAAATCGACTTTTTAGATAACCCAAATCGGTCTCTATCGATTTTAAAGTTACACCAACTGGGCTGTTCTCCAATTCATCTTTATCCCATTTTGGATCAACATGAACTCCTAGATCTATATCTCTAGATCCGATATAATCCCTGGCATGTCTATCCTCAAAACCTTTATTTACGTGGAAATACACAGCCCATCCCCCTATCAAAGTACTTGGACTTTTAACGGACGATAAGACCATAGACAACTCTCTTTTTGAATAATCTGTTACCTGGGGTATATAATGATCTGAAACCATATTATCTGCCCCCATGATAACTTTCCATCAATTTATCTGCAGCTTCCTTACAAGGTCCTCCCTCGATCCGCAGATCTAATATCAACTGTGGGATTGATACGGTAAATAAACCATTCACCATCTGCTTTCCATAGAAAACATGTTCATCGCTCAACCTTATTCTAACGTCTCCACCACCGATCAAACCTCTTTCTTCTATGATCTCTAACCATTTTTCTCTCTCTTCTACAGAGATATAAAAATCTATCGTGGATGGAAATAAAAAACCTTGATGAAGATTCTCTGCTTTATATGTTGTCAATACATAGGTTAATTCGTCATTTCTGAGAATATTCATTATATCTTGAAGAGATACACTGACCGAACTAGGTTCGATATGAATCCTTTCCCATTCCTTGTAAACCTTTTCGTAATCTATTATTTTAGCATCATCTAATAACTCTTCTTTTTCAAGTCTAGAAGTATATTCTCTACACCACGGTTCGGAAACTTCAGCTTCTTTAGAGACTCTGTATTTCGTCATACTACCTTCACCAGAGAGAAGAGTTCTTAAGATCCTCTCTTTTTTATAACCTCTTTCTCTCTTGGGATTTTTTAACAACATCATACATAGATTAACTAACTCATTTATATACTTAACCTATGCATAGGTAAAATCATATGTTTATATACTCAACCTACGTAGAATGGCTTAAATACCATTGTAAAACGCATTGAATTAAAGTTTAATAACACTTTCCAAAAACAGTTTAATATTTCAATTTGAAATCGAAATGTTGAAGGAGTTTCACTCCACCCACCATCCATCATATTTCGAGGCTAATCAGCCGAGAAAGATTCAGAACTCGTTCCGATAGAATTATCATCAACGGTTGTTACCCCTCTCATCCAGAGCTCAATAATTCTCCACAGACTCACCCGAATTTTCATTATCATTTTTCAGAAAACCTATGGTTTTCTCAATGATATCGGGAACATCTACATGAAGGCTGTGCCTTCATTCGATTAACGGAATAAATTCCGTTTAAAGTTCCCGAAATATATGAGCAATGGTGTATCTACAGGAAAATTTTCCTTCGATTCCGGGAATAAATTCCCGGTAATACACACCATCTTTCATAATCAAAACAACCATCTATCATAACAACACTTGATATCTCAAGGTTCAAAACCGAGAGATGAGAGGAACTTGATTCCTTGATAATGAAAACAACCGTCCCTGCTAATTATCCCGCCCCCGAGAAAACCATAAACCCCAAAGAAAGAGTTAAAAAGTTGAACTGTTTAACTATTGAACGATGATCGACGATATCGTAAAGATGTCAAAAAAGGGACAACTTGTCGTTCCAAAAGACATAAGGGAAAAGGAGCATTTCAAGCCCTCAGACAAATTCATAGCGATACCCATAAAGGATGGTGTCATATTCAAGAAGATCGAGATAGATCTGGAAAAGGAATACGGTGAACTTAAAGACAAGGTACAGGAAAGATTCGAAGAGGAAGATCTCAGTGAAGACGAAGTAAAGAAAGCGATAGAATGGGCGAGAGGAAATTAAAAGTTGTATTCGAAACCAACGTTCTCATATCAGATCTAGGTTGGTCTGGTCCACCTGAAGAATGTCTTGAGCTATCTATCAAGGGTGATATTATAAATTTCATCTCTAAACCTATATTGGAAGAATTATTGAAGGTGATGGATTATCCCAAGTTCAAATTTACAAAAGAAGAAAAAGAACAGTTTATTGAGCTGCTTTTGTCAAACTCCATAATGATAGAAGTAAACCAAGATATAGAGATCATAGAAGAGGATCCGGAGGATAATAAATTCATCCAGTGCGCTCTAGAAGCGGATGCAGATTTTCTTATCTCAGGTGATTCCCATATCCTAGATATGGAAAAATTTGAAAGGGTAAACTTCGTTTCTCCTAAAAAGTTCATCGAAATCATCAGGATTGAGAGCTAGACTTTAACAACAAAAACTAATAGAATTTTTTATAATTTTTACGAAAACATCTCTCCCAAAGACCATCCACAACCTGACGTCGTTCGTAATCCGAACACCGTCTGCCAAAACCATCCTTCAGAGATAAAAAACCAACTCCAGATTCACCTCTAAAACCGATACGAACGCCGTCAGTTATCACACAAAATATTACGAACTACGTCAGTTGATTCGTGTACGAACAGCGTCTGCCAACTGACACAGATCATACACGAACAACGTCTGGTAGGACCTTCTACTTTAGGGTCACAGTGCTCGCGAATTAGCTAAGGTGCTATGGTCGGAGGAAGTGTGATCGGATGGTGTTGAATTGCTTGAGTTAATGGGCGACGGCGAATACGTTGTTAATAGCGATCGCTTTCTAAAACATCTCATCCCACATTCCACCCATCCACCAACCGCATATCATAAAGATATTCTCCCACAGCCTCCATCTCCAATAAAACAAGGCGAAATAATTACAGAATAATACAGATCTTTAAATCGATCAAAAGTCTTAAAAAACATAGTTGTATGCCTCATCGATGCATAATAAAGAAGGACTTGATCCACCGGATCCAGGGAAAAAATTAGCAAGATTATTTGCATGGATAAAGAAGAGAGGTGGTATTGTTACATTACGAAAATGCAAAGTTAAGGCTTCTCAATTAGGGATAAAAAATGTGAAAGAAAGAATCAAGAGAATTGAAAATTATAAAGTTCGGATGGGAAAGATCCCTTCTGGAGATAAAAAATTAGCCATAAATATTGAAGATAAAGGTTGGGCTGACGGATGGGCAAAATACTATGATGTTGAGATACCCCACCATAGGCACATGAAAAAGCTATGAACTGAAAATATTTTTACAGTAACTGAACGAAAAGTTTAATAATTGGGATGTGTTATTTAGGATTAGATATGATAGAATGAGTGAAGACTACCCCGAGTTTACTGAAGATATGGTAAAAAACCTCGACGAACCATTCGAAGGTTTATTTGGAAACAATGTTCAAACTAGAGTAGTACAAGAATTAACAGCAGATCCATTTAATATTTTCAGACCTAAAGATTTGGAAATTTTGACAGATGCCTCCACACCAAGCATCAGAAGGTCGCTAAATAATCTTGTAGAGCTAAATTTAGTAGTGAAGGATGGAGAAGACAGCCAACATCCTATATATAAAGTAAATTCAGATTCTAAAATAATTGATGCTTTAACCTTTCTTTCTTTAGCTTTGATCGATGATAGAGAAAATACAGATTGTATGAAACAAGCAATAAGAGAATATTGTATTCAAAAAAATATATTCCCATATGCTCGAGCAACAACAGATAACTTTGATATAAAAGAGGATTCGACTACAAATTATGTTGGAGATCAAGAAGATACATATTCCATAGATTTTACAGGAGGGGTCTGAAATGTCAGGGAAAGTCAGCGATGAAGTAGAAAAGAAGAGCTCCAACGTTCAAATCGATCTGAATGAAATCTATAAATTCGAATCAGAAGATATCGAGATCGATATCATCAATGAGGAATACTCAAATTTGGCATATATCCAGGTGGGCAATAGAGATTTAAGGATCGATTTTCTTAAGATGCCAGGGGTCAAAAAGGAAGGAAAACAAAAAGTAGAAGGTACAAGAATACATATGAGCCATGCAGCAGCACAAAAGATGGCTAGAAAACTTATTGATATTCTTCAAAAATCTTACTCAGAAAGAGGATTTGAAGAGTATGAGGGGAAATAAACAGATAACAGTAATAAAAC
>JAFDTG010000057.1 GCA_019594235.1 Candidatus Saliniplasma halalkaliphilum
AGAGCACTTTGTAATAGATAATGTTTCCATGTATATTTGTCAAATTTCCTGTCGATAATGAACTTCATCAAGAGGGTATTTTAGAACTTCCAAATAAGACTTTTCATCGAGGGAAAACATATTTATCAACAGGAGAGTTTATTTTATAACATGAAAGTTATTCCAGATACGAGCGTATTGATCGATGGACGTGTCACTGAACTGGTCGAAAGTGGGGAGTTTAAAGATTGTGAAATAATCATCCACGAAGCGGTTTTAGGTGAACTTGAATATCAGGCTAACAGAGGCCAAGAAACTGGGATGAGTGGTTTGGAAGAGGCTAAGAAACTAAGGAAACTAGCTGATGAAGGATTTATGCGGTTAACCTTCAAGGGAGATAGACCTTCTTTAGATCAAGTTCAGTTGGCACCTGGAGGCGAGATAGATTCGATGATCAGAGAACTAGCCTCCGATGAAGGAGGTACTCTTCTAACCGGTGATATAGTTCAGGCAGAGGTCGCTCGTGCTAAAGGTTTAGATGTAAGATATTTACAACCTCAAGAAGATGAGATCGAAGGTGTGAAAGAGATATGGGAATATTTTAAAGAAGATATGATGTCTGTACATCTGAGAGAGGGAACAAAACCACGGGGAAAGATAGGCACACCTGGCAATATTAAGATGGATATCATAGATGACAACATCATGACATCTGAACAACTGCGCCACCTTTCTCATAAGATCGTCGAACATGCTAAACGAGCATCAAGGGGTTTCATAGAACTGGATAAGGCAGGAGCGACGGTTGTACAATTAAATGAATTCAGGATAGTGATATCACATCCTCCCTTTTCCGATGGGTATGAGATAACGGCTGTTAAGCCTGTAGCTAAAGTAACATTAGATGACTATAGATTATCTGATAAATTGAGAGAAAGGATATCTGAAAAACGTAGAGGAGTTCTACTTGCCGGTGCACCAGGTGCAGGAAAAAGTACCCTTGCACAGGCGATAGCTGAGTATCTGAACGCTAGAGATTTTGTTGTTAAAACTATGGAGGAACCAAGAGACCTTCAAGTACCTGATGAAATAACTCAATATACCTCTTTAGATGGAAAATTGGAAGATACCGCTGACGTTTTATTGTTAGTCAGACCGGATTACACGATCTTCGACGAAGTCCGTAAAACTCCACACTTCAAAGTCTTTGCAGACATGAGGCTTGCAGGAGTTGGAATGGTCGGAGTTACCCATGCAAATCGGGCGATAGACGCTCTACAAAGGATGATAGGACGAGTTGAATTGGGCATGGTACCTCAAGTAGTGGATACTGTAATCTTCTTGGAAGAAGCACAGATCGAAAAGGTTTATGATATCACATTTACTGTAAAAGTTCCGTCGGGTATGAAAGATGAAGACCTAGCTCGGCCAGTCATCGAAGTCAAAGATTTCGAGTCTGGAAAATCCGAGTATGAAGTATATACTTATGGTGAGCAGGTGGTTGTTATGCCTGTAGAGGGTGAAAGTGGAAAAAAAGAACCGGTATGGGATTATGCCATTCCTGAGATACATGATAGATTGAACAGTTTGATACATGGTCATTTTGAAATTGAGGTAATATCATCTGATAGGATAAAATTATTTGTACCTGAGAAACAAATAGGCTCGATTTTGGGTAGGAACGGAGAAAATATTGACAGATTAGAACAGGAAACCGGGTTGAAAATCGATGTTCAACCCATGAGTCAAAAATATGAGTTTGAAAGACCTGGTAAATCTGAAAAGGTCGAGGTTTGGGATGAAGGAGATAAGTTCGTTTTAGAAGTGGGGATGGATAAATCTAGAGAGAACGTTGATCTATTGGCTGAAGGGGAATACATAACGACGGTAACCGTTGGTGGAGACGGAACGATCAAAATACGTAAAAATACTGAGATTGGAAGAATGATAAAAAAAGCGTTGAAAAGAGGAGAAGTTATAGAAATCAGACAGTGAAGGTTTGTTTAAGTGATGAATATGATAAAATTAGTAGCGACCGATCTCGATGGAACTTTGGTGCATGACCGTAAAATGGATCCCCATGATAGGAAAGCGATCATCAGATTACTGTCTAAAGGTATACCTGTTGTTCCTGTCACTACCAGGATGAGATATTCTTCATCTGAGATATTGAGGGATGTACCGATATTTGATTATCCGATAGTATGTATGAACGGAGCGGTTGTAAACAGCTCGGGTTGGGATAGTAACGATTGTGAAATATGGATGGAAAAAACTCATAAGAAAGACATCGCCGAAACTATAAGTTCCTACGCTGATGAAAAGGGGTTTGAAGTTAGCACTATTTTCGCTGAAAGGAAGTTTTGGAAAGTAAGGGATGGTCAGAAACCTGGTTCACTAGAAAATGATCCGATAACATGGTTAGTTGAGAAGAATCAAGATGCCCTTGAGTATGGGTCACCCATAAGTTTCATGATGCACAGTGATCGTAATGGTAAAGATGGTTTGAGTGATATGGAAGAATTTTCTAAATCCCGATGTGGCCGCACAGTGACCATACATAGACATCATAGGATGGGAGAATGGATAGCACTCACTATATATCCAGATGAAATCAATAAGAAGAGTGCATTAGACTTGGTTTGTGACAAGATGGGTATACCCCTGAAAGAGGTCCTTGCTATAGGGGATGACGAAGTGGATAAAGAAATGTTGGAATCTGCCGGCGTAGGAATAGCCATGGGTAACTCACCTGAATATATAAAAGATGTAGCAGATGATGTAGCACCCACATGTTTAGGTCAAGGGTTTTCCTGGGCGGTCGATAAGTATCTATTGTAAAAAGTCAGGTAAGGGAAAAGATTATAATTTGGTACTAGATGGGAGATACGGTTCTCATGAAACTCAAAGAAATCTACGATTTGGCAGTCAAAAAAGGTATGAAATCCGATCCAAGAGGGGAAGACGAAGTAAAAAAACTTCTTGGAAAAGCTAAAGAAGAATATGAATCCTTAGAGGGTACAGATAAAGAAGTTTTTGATATGCAGCGATTGGAAAATCCCTATGCAGATTCAAGAATATTACATGGGGATAAAGCTACCGAGATCGGATCTGTAATGATAGGTGTAAATATAGATACCGGGGAAGTTGTACTTGCAGATAGACTTAATGAAAAAGGAAAGAAAGTGGATTTGATCATTGGACATCATCCAAGAGGTAAGAGTTTATCAGGTTTACACGATGTAATGCATCTTCAAAAAGATGTATTGATCAACTGGGGTGTTCCTACTGTTGTAGCTGATTCTTTGATGGATAAACGGATAAAAGAAGTAGAAAGAAAGGTCAAAGGTAGTAATTACAACCAAAGTTTAGATGCTGCTAAATTGCTCGATATACCTATGATGAGTATTCACACTCCTACTGATAATTTAGTTTCAGATTATTTATCGAAAAAAGTGGAAGACAACGATTTTGAAAAAGTAGGAGATGTTCTAGAATTATTGAAAGAAATACCTGAGTATCACGAATCTAGAAAGTATGGCGATGGACCTTTCATACTTGTAGGTGATAAGGATAGAAGACCTGGAAAAGTTGTTGTTGAGATGACGGGAGGTACTGAAGGATCAAAGAAATCGTATGAAAAATTAGCCGATGCTGGAGTAGGTACGATTATCGGTATGCATCTCAGTGATAAACATCGAAAAGAAGTAAAAGAAAATCATCTAAATTATATCATCGCTGGGCATATGGCAAGTGATTCTATAGGTATTAATCTGTTCGCAGATGAATTAGAAAGGAACGGCGTAGAAATTATTCCCTGCAGCGGATTCGTTCGCCACTCACGAAATTCATAAATTCACATTAAATGATAGAAGTAAATAACCTTAAGAAATCCTTCGGTGATTTTGAGGCCTTAAAAGGTGTCAGCTTCAAGGTTCCAAAAGGAAAAGTGTTCTCACTACTTGGTTCGAATGGGGCAGGGAAAACTACGATCATAAAAATAATCACTGGACTCCTTAAACCTACTATGGGTGACGTATATATCGACGGTGACTTATATGACGGTAACTCTGTAATCAAAAACAGATTTGGTTACATGCCCGAGCACCCACATCTGTACGATCGTTTAACTGGTAGAGAATTCTTGGAGATGAATGCCCATTTAAGGGGTATGGATGATAGTAAAGTTGATGAAAATATTCATCGGTTTGGAAATGAATTGGGTATTTACGATGTCTTAGATTCTGAGATGGGCGCTTATTCCAAGGGTATGAAACAAAAGATACTGTTCATAAACGCAGTAATACATGATCCACCTAACCTGATTTTAGATGAGCCCACGAGTGGTTTGGACCCCCGATATACTAGATACATAAAGAATAAAATTCGAGATTTTGCTATCGAAGGGAAAGCCGTGCTCATGAGTACACATATCACATCCGTAGCTGCAGAAATATCTGACCAGATAGCTGTTATAAATGGTGGCAAAATAATAGCTAAAGGGCCGCCTCAGGAACTTATGGATAACACTAAAAAGAGCAGTTTGGAAGAAGTGTTCATAGAAGTGGTGAAAGATGGATAGAACCATCCTAGAATTGTTTGCTTATGAGATAATACAGTCTTTCAGGGCTACTAAAGAGAAGATCTTTGAACATCCGTTTATGACAATGTGGTTCTTATTATTGCTGTTTACTGGATTTGGTCTAGTCCTTTTTTTGATCGAGTACGCATCAACTCTAGATGAACTCTTCATAGAACCGACTAGAGGAGATGTTCTATTCTCGATATTTTTCTTCTTATTCGCTAAGTCATCTGCGGAAACGGTGGATGACACATTTAGGAACAAAAGATTGAAATATCTGATAACCTCGCCGATTAGTTCTAAGAAGATCATCTTTTCAAGGCTTTTAAAAGAAATTTGGTACAATCTTTTGCTCGTTGCGATGTCGCTCCTCATCGTTACTTTTCTCGTATTTACATTTAATATCCAGCTTCCCATAGATTTCTACTTCATACCCCATCTTTATATTCTAGTATTACTCGCACCCATTGCTGGATTTTTTATGGCGATGCTCACTCAATTGAAAGATTTGAAGAAAAAATTATTTGGAATAGTTTTATATGGGCAGACTATACCCATTGTTTTCTATATAGTCAGGACTTTTGAAGGTGCTCTTGACATTTTTTTCTTCATATCTGTCTTGATACTAGTCACTATGATTCTGATCCTGATAAAATCAGACCTATTTATAGATGCATGGGTGCACGGGAACACTTCGGATACAGGTTCATCTTTTAGGTTCCATAAAGCTGGTGACTTTTTACCGAAAATCATCAAAGAACCCATAAGAAGAGTAGCGGAAAAAGAAATTTTGGAAAGATGGAGGAGAAAGGAAACTCCGGGATCCGTCGGAGTTACAGCTTTGATAGGTTTTGGTCTATTTTTCATGTATTTCAGATTCGGTAAATCTCCCGACCTAGGACTAGATGTAGATGAATATCTTTATCCACTGCTTATAGGCATGGCACTTTACTTGGGCGTAGTCATCCAGATTGTTCTTCCCTCCTTGACACTTTTCAGTAGAGAAGGACGAAAGATGTGGACACTAAAAGTACTACCTATGGATTCAGAAGATATAATATGGGGTAAGGTTCTATCTATGATGTTTTTCTCATGGATAATAATTTTTATAATAGCACTTCCACTTCCAATAGTACTCGATTACAGCCCTGCTATCGTATTATTCTCAATAATTTCCTCTATAGTGATGATATTATCTTTCACAGGTATCGGGGTATGGGCATCGGTGAAATTTCCAAATTACGATGAAAGCAATGACGGTGCACCGGATATAATAACTATGTATTCGATCTTGATGTTATGCCTATTAGCTTTTTTTTTGTTTTTTATTCTTCCTGTTACGATATTTCAGGCAGACATGGTTTTGGGTTTGCTAGCTTTAATATTTTCAGCTGATATGTCTTTACTACTCTTGGTTATACTTGTGAAAAGATCAGCTATCCGCTTTGAAAAAATCCAATTAGATATGTGAAAAGTGAAGGATTTAAATATGATACTGTTTATTGTTTTATTATGAAAATATTGTTAGCTATAACTGGAGCTTCTGGTGTTATTTATGGTAAGAAGTTGTTAGATGTATTGAGTAAAATGGGTGAGGTGCATCTCGAACTGGTCATATCAAATTCTGGGAAACAGTTAATAGATCAAGAACTTGATTTAGATGTCGAAAAGTTGGAAGATTTGGCAGAGATGAGTTATAGCCAAGATGATATGGCGGCACCACCTGCTTCCGGTAGTTCGCTGTATGATGCTGTTTTGATAGTCCCATGTTCCATGTCAACACTCTCTAAAATTTCAGTCGGTATCGCTGATAATCTCATAACAAGGAGCGCTTCAGTTGCTTTGAAAGAAAGTAGAAAACTAATTGTTGTACCCAGAGAAACACCCCTTTCATCTACCTCCTTGAAAAGTATGTACTACCTTTCTTTAGACGGGGCTGTAATATTGCCAGCTGCACCGGGATTTTATGCAAGAACAGAGACCATAGATGACCTTGTAGACTTTATCGTAGGAAAGATATTGGACAATCTTGGACTTGAGAATGACATATATAAGAGATGGGAGTGAATTTCAAAATTTATCTTTCTCTTCTTTTTTTCTCAGATCTTCGGAATTATCGAAGTTCTTTTTGAAGGTAGTTATCTGATTTGTAGAGAACGCTTTTGGATTCACATGGACTAGGAGGGTTACAGCGTTCATAGAAGTAATATCCGTCACCTTCTTTATGAACTTGGTAACTTCTTCAAAATTATTTTCTACGACCAGGTATTCTAAGCCTTCCATCAATAAAATGCCTCTATCTTTTCCCTGTGCAAAATTTGTTATGGTTTTCGTGATCTCAAAGTCCATGCGCTTTGGGTCCAACACATCGTAATCTTCTGAAGCTGATTCCGATACCCATTTTATGTCTTGACCGATCAAACCATATTTTTCATTAACCTTTGATGGGAGATTAGTCGTAATTATCAACCCTTCTAGACCCTCTTTGAGTAAGTCTTTGTAAATGGAATAGGTATTATCCGCTTCTTCGTCGAGTAAAATATAATTATAGCCCTCTTTCAACTGCCTTTGTCTTTTCTCACATGTTGGACACTTCACCGTTAATAGATTCGTGTTTTTTGATACTGTAAATTTCTCACCACATCTATCGCAGTGGACTTGTTTAACGTTCTTTTTTGGGGATTTTGCTATTTTTTTAGTAATACTCTTTTTTTTTATAGGTGGATTTTTCACATCTTCAGGGATCTGCGATTTCTTTCTTCCGTAGATCAATTTAGATAAGATAACGCTTCCTACCATAAGTGCTGGCGATAAAATGATCAGATAAAGTCCCTTAACATATATCGGTCCCAGTACCGGGAAGAAATAAAGTATTAACAGAGCTATCACTGCTAATTTAGTGATGATGTGAAGGAAAGTCGATTTTTCTGCTCTCCTTCTATATTTACTGGGGTATTCTAATTTATAGTCTTTCAAGTATTTTTTAGGCATACTCGATGTAAAATATGCGAAAACTGCTACAATGATGAAAAGGATCTGAGGATTCATTAAAGGATCAAATTCTATCCAACTGATACTTTCATCGGGTGCATCTCCTGCCAAAAAGCTGTTTGAATAGTAAAGTATTTCTCCTGCAGGAGTTCTTATCAAGTAAACTGAACTGTCATGTACTGGATCGTAAAAATTGTTAGTGCCGACCACGTATGACCAATGTCTAGTTTCTGATTGGCCTTCCCAATTAAAAGAATGAGCATAAACTACCGATATGTTATCGCCTGGGTTTATACTGTCCTCCTCTATAGTAACTGTGCCTTGTGGAGTTATGGTAAAATTCTCTCGATTCATAGGTATATCGTTCTTGAGGAGGACTCCATAATTCCCATCCTCATCACTTAACAGATTTTCATGTTCTATATTAAATTCTGTTTCAGGTGACACACCAGCGTCTACAATAAGTTCTCGTTTTACGGGGATTATGAGAGACTCCCAGACTCCCCTCAATACTTCCATATCAGACATTTTGATTTCGTGAGGTCCACCTTTACCTGGAGATTCGTGGAAACGGATCGTAAAATCTATTTTAATAGGTGATGTATCGTCAGCAGTGCTTCCTAAAAGTCCTTGCGTATCATCGGCTATATTATCACTGTTTAGTGATGAACGTGTGATCTCTGCTCCGAAATATTCAATATGACCATCTGGATCTATATCTCTAATGGGTTCGAATCCATAAAAATTATAACTGCCTCTAAAGCCGTTTAAAGCTCCTCCCCTTTGAATGTAGGATTCTAACATCCCATTCGTATCAAGGAAAATAGCTAGTTCCTCTTCGTCTAAGGTATCGTCTCCATTTGCTTCTGGAAAAAACTCGTCATTACCTATACTTTCTATAAGTGCCTGCCGCATCTCACGAGCTGCTTCACCTTCTATTGTCCAAGATATGTGGCCTCCACCGATCTGTTCCGCCTGTGGAATCAACTGTAAATTAGTGGAACATCTAACTGAACCACCAGAATCGCCAACTGTTTCACTACCTGCGGGTGTTATAAATAGAGGTGTAGTCAGTATGAGTAGAAATACGATAGCCAACATTTTAAAAGCTATCTTCTTCATCTTAATCGATATTCAAATTACCTTCTCGTATATATTTTTGGCGGGTACGAAATATTGTCAAGAATCAATGTTTTTATATATAATTTAGTTTTATACCTTATATAGATAGGTGTAATAATATTATGAATAAAAGTCCACTTACAGAGAACCTAAAAAAAGAAATAGATTTACTAAATAGAACTATTAAGATATATTGTTATATTGAGAAAGAACAACCCATAGGTATATCTAAATTAAGTGAAAAGTTAGGTATTCCTGAACATAAAGTAAGGTATTCATTGAGGATGTTAGAAAAAGAGAAGATGATTAAACCTTCACCTGTTGGAGCAACACTTAGCGAGAAACATCCAGAATTTAAAGAGGATTTAAAGAATTTATTAAAAGATATTAGTGATCTTACTAATTCACTTTACGAAGATCTTTGTGAATAAATTATCTAACTATTATTATAATTTAGATGATGTATGAAATCGAGAAAAGATTTTTAATATAACCTCCTTTTACTCATCTCTATAAAACTTTTTAAGACGCCCAGAACAGCATATTAAATATGCCGTCGTAGCTCAGTGGTAGAGCACTCGGCTGTTAACCGAGCGGTCGCCGGTTCGAATCCGGTCGACGGCGCTTTTAATTTTGACCTTTATTTCCCTAATTATTTAGATTTTGATGGAAACCTTTAAAGAATATTGTGCAATTGTACGAACAATATGGCAATTATTAATCCCGAATTCGAAGAAAGTGAAGAATTTGAATTCGTTAACCGAGTTAGCGAATTAAAGGATTTGAATAAATTTAAAAATGAGGTAAAGTCAGGTAATGGTAAATTTGTTCTACTCCGTGGTGAAGCTGGAGTTGGTAAGACAGAGTTAGCAGAAAAGTTGTTGAATGAATGTAAAGAAGAGGGATTTTTAACATTCGAAGGTAGATGTCTTTACCACGAGGGAACGGAGCCTTACCTTCCTTTCTTAGATGCCTTAGGTGAACATATTGAAAACGATAAAAATGAAAGCAATGAAGAACATGAAACATTCATCGGAATGGGGGCTGGAACTGCTACCCGAAATTCAGATAGCTTTTCTACTTCCGGTAGACCAATGAGTTTAATCGAAATCGGAACTAAAGATAGGGGAGATACGAAAAATATATCTCTCACCGACGAAAGAGAAGCTATGTTTACTGAATTTTTAGACCTTATTAAGAACTTATCTAAAAAGGCCCCAGTATTTTTATTCATAGATGAT
>JAFDTG010000081.1 GCA_019594235.1 Candidatus Saliniplasma halalkaliphilum
AAAATTAAGTGCCAGATCACCGAGGTGGGCGCTCACCACGCCGGCGAGGAACCCAGGTTCTTCCTCGACCCCGCTATCCTCCGAGCATCAGTAGTCCATGGTAGGACTGCTCCCTTCCGGGCCTGGCCCACTATCCATAGTAAAGATATGGAGGACCAACCCTCCGGTTGACCTCCATATCACCTCTGATCCCGTAGGACGAGATCTCATCGTCAGAGCCTGGTTCACCGGCGGGGTGATTACGCCGCCCTCGGCGGTCACCCCCGCGTATCGACGTTTTCGGTGTATAAGGACACGCCGAACGTCCCGGTTAGACCTGGCAATCCATCTAATCTTTCATGGTATATAAGTTTTTTATCCACTGAAATCTGTTTAATAATTAATTTTTCTGCGCGATCACGTAATTATTACCTTTAGATCTGAATTTTCTTAAAACTTTCAGGCCACTCTTTTCAACATCATTCGCTAATTCATCTAATCTATACAGATGATAATACCGATCAACAACTGTACCATCTGGTTTGTTCCAAGGAACATTAATATCGCTTTCATTACCTTCTAGGTCCCATCTATCCTGTTCCCTAGCCCAAGATGAGATTAATATCTTACCACCTGATTTCAGTATCCTTTTTGACTCCTCCAAACTTTTCACCCTATTGTTACTTAAATGATGGACCGCAGCTATGTATATCGAATTATCGAAAGAATCGTCTTTAAAAGGAAGTTTTTTAAGCCCAGACCTTACATATATTCCTTCATTTTCAGTTTTTTTCCTAGCAATTTTTAGAAGTTTAATAGATGCATCTAAACAAACAAAGTCCAATCCTAAATTTTTAGCGGCTAAAGAATGACGACCGTTACCACATCCCAAGTCGATAACTCTTCCTTCAATTTCTTTAAGAAATTCCACGACCTCGTCCCATGGTCTATTCCTGGTTTTATCAAAGTGTTGAGCAATCTTATCGAACGTTTTGGAAGCCCTTTCCGCATCTTTCATGTGTGGTAATGTATGGCATAAAATTTATATTCTCTCCTACTTTTCAAAATTTCAGATGATTCTAGAATTGCTGACGATTATCTTTATTTGCGTCGTACTAGCATCCGTTACTTACCATAAAGGGATGCTGGATGCAGGAGGCTCTGCTACAGCATTTGTAATGGGGATCATCATAGGAATTTTTGGTGGCATAGAATGGATAATTTTACTTCTTATATTCTTGGCTAGTGCATTTTTAGCAACTAGGTACAAATTTAATTATAAAAAAGAACATGGATTTCAAGAAGGTAAGAAAGGGGAGAGAGGTGTCATCAATGTATTAGCGAATGGAATAGTACCTACGCTACTAGCATTATTACATAATCCAGGTAATTCATTGAATCCGGTCAGTATCAACGTATTTCCATATAAGATCGTTGCATTTTTATTTATCACTTCAGTTGCTTGTGCAGCTTCAGACACTCTAGCTTCTGAAATGGGTATCCTTTCAGATAAAACTTACTTGATAACAAACTTAAAAAGAGTAAAACCTGGGACTAACGGAGGGGTATCCTTATATGGGGAGATGTGGGCATTCATAGGCGCGGCTTATACTTTTGCAATCTCATTTATCGTTTTTTACATTTTGGAAGGAATGTTTATTGATATTTCGTTAATCATATTTGGTGTATTTATTGGATTTATGAGCTGTCAGATAGATAGTATCATCGGTGCCGTTTTCGAAAGGAAAGGACTGATCGGAAAATCTACTGTGAATCTGGTAGCAGTTTCAGTATCCATAATAGTTGCAGGAGCGATCATATGGCTGATAAAATTTTGATGTTGATATTGGATGGAATTGGGGATAGACCTGTTAAAGAACTCGACGGGAAAACCCCCCTAGAGAAAGCAAAAACTCCGAATTTAGATAAATTCGCAGAAAAAGGTGTCAATGGGATCATGGATACAATAGCACCTGGAGTCATACCAGGTAGTGACACAGGTCATCTAGCATTATTAGGATATGATCCATACGATGTTTATACCGGTAGAGGTCCTTTTGAAGCAGCTGGCATAGGTCTAGAGGTCAAACCAGGGCAGGTAGCCTTCAGATGTAATTTTGGAACTATTGAAGATGGAAAGTTAACCGATAGAAGAGCTGGTAGGATCAAAGAAGGAACAGAAGAGCTTGCAGAGGCAGTGAATAATATTGATCTAGGTGTAGATTTTCATTTTCAGGAGGCCGTTGAACACAGAGGTGTTTTGATCTTAAAAGGTCAGGGATTAGGAGCTAAAGTTACAGATATAGATCCCCATGAAACAGGTGTAGGTTATCACCCAGCTGAACCGATTGTTGATGATAAAGAAAACAAAAAAACTGCTGAGATCATCAATGAATTCACAAAGAAAACAGTTGAAATCCTTTCAGATCATCCCATAAATAAAAAAAGAGAAAGTTCTGGAAAACCTCCTGCTAATATAATACTCCCTAGAGGTGCTGGCGCCGTACCAGAGATGAAGCCACTTTCCGAGAACAAAGGTATCAAAGGAGCAGCTATAGCTGGGATTCCTTTGGTTAAAGGTGTATGTAGGATGGCCGGGATGGATATCATCGATATTGAAGGTGCTACCGGAGGTTTAGATACGGACATAGAGGCTATAATTAAAGGGATAAAATCGAATATCGAAAACTATGATTTTATACTAGCCAACATCAAAGGATTTGATATATTAGGTCATGATGGATTACCTCATGAAAAGATAGAATTCATCGAGAAGTTAGATGAAAACTTAGAGCACTTAAAGGATCTGGAAGATATCTACATCGCTATAACCGGTGATCATTCAACACCGGTCACAGTTAAAGGGCACAGCGGTGATCCCTCTCCTATATTGATACATGGAGAGGAGGTAAGATGGGATGAAGTAGCCAAATTCGATGAAAGATCAGGTACTAAAGGTGGACTAAGTCGAATTTATGGTAAGGACGTACTCAACATATTGTTGGATCTTGCGAAGATAGGGGAAAAATTTGGGGCTTGATCACCTTTTATAACCGATATCTCTGAGCAGGTTCTTTCTCCATTTTTTGTCTTCTTCCTCTTCGACACCGATAGTTGGTTCTCCGTCGATAACTCCTAAAATACCTCTTCCGTTTTCATTTTCAGCCACTACTACTTCTAATGGATTAGCTGTGGCACAGAAAATATTGCAGATTTCGTCCACGTTTTTTAAGTCAGATAAGACGTTTATAGGATACGCATTCTCTAATACTATTATGAAGAAATGTCCCGCATTTATCCTCTTTGCGTTATCGATAGCCATCTCGACTAGATCCTCTTTTGTTCCGTCGTACCTTATCAACCTGTCACCCGATGCTTCACAAAATGCTATTCCGAACTCTATTCCCTGAACCGATGTGATCAGTGCTTCATAGATGTCTTCAACAGTTTTGATGAAGTGACTCTGGCCTAAAATAACATTTATTTCTTCTTCCTTCTCAACCTT
This sequence comes from Candidatus Saliniplasma halalkaliphilum, assembly GCA_019594235.1. Lineage (GTDB taxonomy): Archaea > Thermoplasmatota > Thermoplasmata > Halarchaeoplasmatales > Halarchaeoplasmataceae > Saliniplasma > Saliniplasma halalkaliphilum. Next base: position 3,485 of record JAFDTG010000081.1, read on the forward strand.
AACAGTTTCTAATTCCATGATATCATTTCTCACTAACAGTATAAAATCTATGGTTTTTAAACGTATTTATTATTATCTGTGTATAAATTGTTCAAAAAAACAGCTCTATAATTTTACTTTCAGCACGTACTTGGAGAATAATCACGATAACTATCAAAGAAATCGCTCCCAACACGTTGATAACCATATCCAAGAAGCTAAAATGCCTATAAGGAAGAAAATACTGAATGATCTCTATAAATAGACCGTATATGGATGCAGATAGGATAGTAGCTATATACGGATTTACTAGATATCTTTTGGATTCTTTATATGATACAAAAAGGAAATATGAAAAGCCGAAGTAAAGAACGTAATGTGCTATATATGAAAAGTATGGGGTCACTTCTTTACCTGTTTCAGCTCCCGGGGCTGTAGGTGATGTTGAAACAATAAAGATGTAGAGTGCATAAAGTAAAGTACTGATGACAAGCATGTAAAAAACTACTGCCTTTTTATTTGTGTTCAATCTATCACATCTTCTCCACAATATGGACAGTTCTTTTGATCTTTAGAGATACTTTTACCGCAATTTACGCAGGTGGTTCTATTTGATTCTTCGATTTTTTCTCTTCTGTACCCACATTCGGGACAGACATTTGCTCCTTCGAAAAGTTCTCCACACTCAGGACAGTAATCTTCAAGGTCTTTTTCTTTTTCATCCAAACCTTCTGTACTCTTTTTTCTACCCTCTTTGATTTTTTCCTTCCACCACAAGATCGACATTATGAATAAGAATACTAATATTGGTACAGGGGTTCTTTGTACAAATATTGAGATCAGAGTATGCTGAAAAGGTAAAGTCATAGGTCCATAAGCTTGGTCCGTCTCTTCCCATACGGAAATTCCGTCCTCCGTATAATTTACAGCGAATCTATGGAAATATCTCCTTTCTTCCAGTTCTATTTCTTTATAATATAAACCATCACCGACAGAACTCATATTGTAACTTTCTTCGATGACCTCTGCACCATCGGCAGTCCACAGTTCATGCGATATGTTCAGATGTAGTGTGTAATTATCACCTAATCTATCCACATCTACACGAACTGTGAAATTAAACGGTTCTTCCGTGTTTTCGTAGATCCTATCAACACCACCTTCCGTGAGTATATTATTAGGGGAATCAACCTGAGTCATCTCCTGAGTATAGAAGTAGTTCGAGTGGTAAAGAGTCGCGGTAGAGGTGATCAAAAGGGTCCCTAACAACCCGGCTATAACCAACTTTTTAATTTTATTCTCACCGAAGAATCGACTTGGTATGTACACTGCTAAAATAGGTATCGCTAGATAGGATACGCATGGCGTAAATATGGTCCAAATCGAAGAAATAAATATGGCTAGTACATAAATTAGTAGAGCATGTTTTGATTTTTTTACTGATTTTACTTTTTTCTTTAATTCACTGATATATTCCTGCATCTATTTCACGGTCGTTCCTGGATGTGTTTGCTTTAAATAAATACTTTATTCCTTAAAATCTTCTAAAAGGTAATTGCCATACTCGTCAGTTTCAGGCTTTTTCTTTAGAAGATAATATGGTATAGCTACTAATAATGAAATAATAAGAATAGTGGAAATTACTATGAATACCACTACAAAGGAAAGAGTAAGTACAGTAGATATCCATGCTAAAAGTCCTATCTCGTGAAGTAATAGCATTATTAGACCTATTGAGGCTGCTGCTAAAATGAAATATGTAACTGTCTTCATTTTCCTCCGAATGAAATACTACCACTCTTACTGAAACCCGATTTATTATTGCTTGAAGAACTACTTTGTTTAGGTAGATGTGGTTTTAAACCAGATGCCAACTGTTCTAATGTCATACTCTGGAGCCAAACTTTTCCTGGACCTCTCAAGGTAGTTACGAACATCCCTTCTCCGGAAAACAACATACTTTTGACATTACCTGACCTTTCAATATCAAAATCTACCGAATCCTCCCACGCGAGTGAATGGCCAGTGGAAACTTTTAGTACTTCTCCTTGTTTAAGATCTTTTTCGATGAAATCGCCGGCAGCGTGGATAAAAAGATTACCTTTTCCACTCATTTTTTGTAAAATTAATCCATGGCCGCCAAAAAATGCACCGCCAAATTTCTTTTGGAAACCGATATCAAGATCGATAGAGCTTTCGGCACATAAGAACCCTTCTTTTTGTACCATATATTGTTTATTGCCATCTAATTTGAGGGTTTTTATAGTACCTGGACAATTACCACCGAAAGCCACTATCCCTGTACCCCCAGCTGGAGTAAATTCTGTCATAAAAAATGACTCACCTGAAAGCTTTCTTTTCAAACCCTTCATGATACCGCCCCGAGCTTTGGTCTCCATGTTCATATTACCGGTCATGTAAACCATGGCTCCAGCTTCACCATATACCTCTTCACCAGCAGAGAGCTGTAAGGCCACTACCTGGAGGTTCTTTCCGAACGTTTTATATTTCATATGAGGCGGATGTTACTAGTAGTTTTTAAAATTTTTTAGTTCTGAATCTTTTGATAGTAAGTTACTTGGATAAACACAAATGTTTTGATGTATATATCGTTTGACATTATCAGTATTGATGACCAAGTCGACAGTATTATTATAACGCATTTTCGATCTCTTCCATCTCTGTTCTAATACGATGCTCGACCTCTTCTTCATCTCCAAAATTCAAATCAGGTCTCTCCTCTTCAAATATCTCAAGGAATTCATGAGCTGTATGTTTGTGAATAGTCTTTTCAATCTTCGATTTATAAATAGTCGCTAAGAAGTGATGTTCTCTTATCAGATCTGCTAAAGACCTTTCACCTCTAGCCCATTCATCAAATTTATGCTGGCTTATCAACTTCACATATCTATGTAATTTTTCTTTTCCGTCTGACATAGTGTCTTATTTTATTAATTAACCTATTTAATTTTTTTGATAGTTTATTGATGGTAATTATTAACATATTATGGTAAAATTTGGCAACATGGAAACTATAATTTATCACTGGATGGGCTATAAACTGTCTTAGTATTATTAAATGTGTCATACATTATTATTAACGTAAAACGGAAAAGTACCAAAATAAACGTCAGACAAATTGGCTTTAAAAAATGCAAATTTTATTATCAAACCACTCTTTTACCGTTCTTGAAAACCTGCTCTACTAGATTAACTCCGAAATGATATGGTATATGCATATGATTCGGAACGTCTAGAATAACGAAGTCGGCTTTACTACCTTTTGATAGATTTCCAACATCCGTTCTCTCTAAAGCCATAGCAGAGTTGACTGTAGTTGCAGTAAGAGCTTCGCTAGGGGTCATTTTCATCTGGAGACATGCTAAAGTTATTATCATCTGCATGGATTCT
>JAFDTG010000028.1 GCA_019594235.1 Candidatus Saliniplasma halalkaliphilum
ATGAATGAGAGCATCAGCCCAGTCCCCGCTTCCATCGTATCTTCCATACTCTCAGAACCGTCCATCTCATCCCACTCTGCAAGCTCCTCGAAGAAGCCCTCCATGTCTCGAGCTTGTTCAGCAGAGTATGGGATGGAGTCATTTCCGGTCTCGAGAGTTGGGCTGAAGGGATACAGGAAGCCATGGAGGGCTTCTTCGAGGAGCTTGCAGAGTGGGATGAGATGGACGGTTCTGAGAGTATGGAAGATACGATGGAAGCGGGGACTGGGCTGATGCTCTCATTCATCGGCCAGCAGGACAGAGGTAAGCAGATCACAGATGTAATTATGAGAATAATGAGATTTATTGAGCCTTTCCAAGAATATATCAGTCCAATGGGGATAATAGAAATAATATCTGATGCATCTGAATTTGGAGGATATTTCTCTGAGGTAGAATCTCTTATAGGCGGGGCTATCTCAGAAGTCATTGGAGGGTTTATGGAAATAGTATTTGGGCCTGATGGTTACTTAGGTGTAGCAGGTGTTTGGGAGACCTCCTTAGAAGAAGGAGAGGTATCTGAACCGTTGTTTTCTATAGATGCCCCAGTAAATTTTCTAGAAGAAGCTGGATTCCTCACAGGAATGGTTGAAATATTGATGGATGGCGCTGCTGACTTCATCAACGAAGTATCCGAAGCATCAAAAACAAATACCCAGTCAATTGCTAATTTAATCTCTGGGGTTATCCCCATTTCGATGGGGTTAGTGAGTATTTTAATATCTTTGTATACAGGAGATATTGGTATGTTAAATTTGATCACTAGTGGATTATCTATAGTTTTATCTGTGGTAACTGGAATGTTGGGAAACGTATTGTTCTCGCTCACTTCAGCTATTGTTGGGATGTGGCTATCGTTTGTAGGGATTATTGGCTCTTTGGGTGAACCAACACAATTATCAGTTGGCCTCATAGAGTTCTTTGGGACACCATGGTTCTTTTTATTGGGTGTTGTCTAAACAGGAGTTGAGACTATATGAAAGAATCAAATCTAGTTTATGATTCATCTTGGAATAAAAGCAGACGAGCGGACATGATCTTAAGAGTGGGTTTTGGTTTGAGTTTATCTGTCATCTTAGTCATTATCTCGATAGATGAATTGATCGTGATGCTAGGGTGGATCGTATTTTTGTGTTCGGTATCCCTATTATTCTTAAAAAGTGTTCAACCTATAAAGGTTTATAATGACTCAATCCGTTTACCTTTTTTACATTGTAGGAGTAAGCCCCAGAGAATCAGTATGACTGAAATTGATTCTATCATTAAAGAAAAGAGCAAGAGTTCTAACAAAGGGAGACTGGTCATAAGAACAAAATCAGGATACGAATACATTATTAGAAATTATGTAGGGATATTGGATCAAAATACACTGGTAGATGAATTACTTTCCGCATTAGAAGATGTGATGGGGGAGAGCTTTAAGGAACTTTATCAAGAAAATAAGTATAGTACAAAAAGAGAGGTATGGTATATTTGGATATTTTTTGGAATGTTCTTCTTTTTGATGAGCTTTGTCGGCAAGTTAATGGATGGTGAGGCAGGAAAGGGGTTAATGGGACTAGCAGGTGCTTCTTTACTCGGAATTATATTTGGAACGATAGGAGCTTACTTTGATCCAGAACCAAAAAAGGAAATGTTTAATTTTTTAATTTGCATGTTTGTCGCTGCAATTTTCGGCGTAATAATAACATGGTTGATGACTCGAGCTTGGAATATAGCTATAGTAGGAGGGTTTTTAGGGATGATAATGGGTGGGCTATCATCTAATTCTTTGATGGAGGATAGAGATGAAGCTAAATGATTTCGACAAGAGAAATATATTTCAGGTAGTAGGAATACTCGCCGTTGTGTCGGGTATTTTATATATCACCATTGTACATTTCTTATTTGATTTACCGGAAGAAATTGCCCATGGAAATGAAATTTTGATTTTTATGCCAGGCGTTGCTCAGATATTATTTGCCCCCATATTGTATTATGTTGGTAGTAAAATGGATGAAAAATTATGAGGAGACAATAAATAGGTGAGGAATATATTTAGGGAATATCGCAGTAACGATTGGAAATTTGTAAGAAAAAAAAATAGTTGATATACAAATATTTGCAACGGTAGCGTGTCCTCTTTTTGCTGCTCTCTTTTTGACGACATTTGATTTTTTTAATCCACCTTTAGATAGTCCATTGATGGTTTTCACCTCTATAGTGATGTACATACTAATACTGTTTTGTATCCAAGCCCCTTTTATGATGTACTTCTTAGGTTACAGAAGAATGTTAAAACATGTGTACGTAAAAAAGTACAAATTCGAAGATGACAGATTAATCTATGTCACTCCTTTGGGGGTCAAACACGAAGTAAAGATTGACGATATTTTCTGTATATTATATCCGAATAAGGACAAAAAGTGGCAAGGTACACCTATATGTGCAGTGTACTATGACAAAAATAAACATTTTTTATTTTGGAAAAGATATAGTGCGATATATTTTGACACCTTGAATGGCTATCAAGTCAAAGACGAGTATGTGAAACGATACAATGTATCAGATGCGGACAACCCTCCAGCAGTTATATCTGACACGGATAAGTACACGAGATCGGCAAGGTCATACTTCCGCAAAGGAAAGATAGAAGAGTACAAGGAAGAATTCTGGTCCACTCATAATTGGGAAGCATTCTCTTGAATTCTACATGAGCAGGAAATATTTATATGAATGTATTACGATTAAGTCGAGGATTCCGGAGGAAGTAGAATTGAGTGAAATACACCCGAAAGAGGCAGCCACGACAACGATCTTTTCTCACGGTAGTGATTCTACCGACTCTGACTTCATCCAGTCACATGTGGATTCGTTCTTTCCTCCGGCAGATTCTAAAGAAGAGGTGATAGAAGAAAATTTGGAAGAAAATATAGGTAAAGAAGAAGGTGACGAAGGCATCCCTGACGATGCGGAGATGATACTTGACCTGCTGCTGTACTCGGACAAGGAGCTTGAGACGAAAATAGCGAACTACACCGAATTAAAGACGCCACAGACCGCTGGGCTAGCACCGGACGTGATCCAGCTGATCCCGTGGACCGGTTTTGAGATGCACGAGACCGGTGAACTCCCAGAAGAGATAACATATTCGGATGTTATCTGACCTATTTTCACGAAATGTATTTTGTGATCATTCCCCCGTGAAATATTATTACTTATTAATAGAATAATGAAAAAATTATTTTGCATACAAAGAACGGTTGATAAGTCAGATTTTTACATGAATAATTAACAAACTTCGCTAGAGATCATCTTTGAATAAATCTTCCTTCTTTTTGATATATCCTTTCCTCTATTTTTCCAACGATCTCTTTCAAATTCACTTTTGGAAACCATCCCCCCTAAATAAATAGCTTTCAATATCAGTCTTAGGTCGTATACTTTAATACCTTTCCTCACAGCTTTCCTGTATAGTTTGGAATCATTAGTTAGCAAGGTAATATCTCGATTTCTAGCTATGATAAGATTTTTCATATCTGTTTTAGAGATAGTCAAAGATTCCGTTGATTCGTAAATTTTCAATTCGTCTTCATTCAAAGTCGTTATCCCACAGAACTCAAAAATTTTTACTGGAAAAGCAAAACCTTCCTGCTTTGATCTGTCCAATTCATCACGTACGTACTCGGTGATCTGAAAGTTGGTATTTGAAAAAACTAGTTCTAATATTTCCAATTCATCAGCTTTAGCTAAAGCGGACATGATATCCGTATCACAAAGAACTATATCACTCAATATTCTCCCTCAGTTCCTCAACCTTCTTCTCTTCATCCTTTTTCTTGTCTATAGGTTTTTTAACTCCTTTTCGTTCTAAAACCTCGTTGAATTCCTCTCTGCTTAGTCCGGATATCTCTACGGCTCTACCGAGGGATATCTTTCCAGTTTTGTAGAAGTATACGGCTAAATCTATCTTATACTCTGGCTTCTCTTCAAGCATCATTCTAAAAGAGGTTCTGAATACATCGCTTTTACTGGTGAATTTTCCTTCAGCGATAAGGCCTTCGACCTTTTCAGATTCAGACGGTGCTAGAGATATTGTTGTTTTTTTGGTTGCCATAATAATTAATATATAATATGAAATAGTCATATTTAGTATTTTTCGATACATATGTTTGCGTTCAATAATATGGTTTTTTCATCGGTTTTAAAAATAGTGTGAAAATGAAGAAAGTTCTTTTCGAGAAAATAAAAAAGAAAGGGATCAAGGTTAATGTGATTAGGGATTGAATCCAACCCAAATTATTTTATCCTTTTACTATAATGTTTGTTGATGCCTTTATCGAAGGTTAACGGAGATGCTTTTCTATCGTCACACAAAGTTAGAACCACACAATCTGGGATGCTTAAATTCCCCTTAGTCCTTTTATATATGTTCCAGGAAGAACGAACTATATCCATCCTAGAACTTATCAGTTCTACATGAGGTAGATCAAGAAGAGATTCTCCTGCTTCGACAGCCATATTATACCCCTGTCGGTAGTGGATAAGGGAGATAGTTTCGGACCAGATATCAGCAGGTATTAGGATCGGATCAGGGATCTTAAATCTTTTCTTTGCTTCTTTATGATGAACATCATCTTTTGAAAAGAGTGCATACAGTAAGGATGTGTCCGCTATCCGCATTCAGGCACTCCCATACAGATATTTATCATGGTGTTCGCTTGCTTTTCTATCACTATCTGAAAATGTCGGTAGTTCAGAGAGGTCAACTTCGCCTTCTGGCATCACGTTTTCGATCTTGATCTTCACTTCATCTCCCTCTTTCAAACCATACTCTTTAAGGTCTTTTTTTGTCAATCTCACAGCAAGGCTGTTACCCCACTTCTTTATTTTTGCGATCATCATATATACAATATGTAGATACTCATTTATTAAATTATTCATTTAAAGTCCTCCTTAACTGTTCTTTCCGATAATACCATCACCTCAGAACTACCGGTATGGTACTATGATAAATCATCAGAAACCACCATTACTACCATAGATACTCATCTCACTTTTTCTAGCATGAACGAATAAGAAAGACTTGTCTTGAGTTTCACACTACCCGTATAGAACCTGTCCTTCCCGGTGATTATATTGAGAATAGTAGATCTCCTCTCACCATTTGCATCTATAAATCCCACTCCCTCTTTGATGTTGAATGAAACATCCTTCAGCAGTTTTCTGTCTCTGATCTCTTTATCCGGGTTCTCTACGTTGATGAGTATGTTCAGGAGGGCAATGTATGTTTTTATATCTAAAATCGTTGAATGGGGAGGAGGTATGACAGATCCCAAATTCGTGAGATACGTTATATACTTTCATTCAAAGAAATGGTCGATCATATCTTCTGTTTTCCATACTTCGACAGAATCCTGTTCTTCGAAATCACCGTCATCAGACCAAATATAAGCATCTTTTTTGATCGCTAGTGCTAGAAAGGGCACATCTTTCACATCAATATCACCTAAGATATTATCAGCCTTTTCCAGCTCCGGCCTATAGGTTTCTTCAGGCGCAACTAAGATTTTATCCAAAAGTAGTGTGAGAAGATTATCGAGTTCGACCTCCTTCAAACCAGACTTTTTCAAGATGGTTCCTTTGTGTTTTTTGACCTTGATCTCAAGAAAATCAGGTGAGTAAAAATCTTCATTCAACTCGATTATAAACCTTCTAGAAACGCTGTCCTTAAAAGAGCTGAGATAAGAACGTTGGTATCAATGACGAGTTTTATCCCATCAATCCATGCCTTTTGGCCATACCTTTTTTGATGTCTTCGCCGATCTCTAAAGCTTCGTCTTCTGTTAACTGGCTCGAAGATGATAGTGAATCAGCTAGTTCGATGCGAGATAGTTGAGTCTTGATGGCTTTTTGGACCAATTCATCCCAATCTATTTCCTTATGCTTTTCCATCCGATTTTTTAGGTCATATGGTATCTTGATAGCTACCGTTGGCATTTTAATTACCGTCTTATCAAGGTTTATTACGTTTAAAATACATTTCGGTGGTATCTGTTTATCACCAACAATTTACTTCATATTTCTTTTCCTTTGTATATTATTCCAAAACTATTTTATTCACTCATCCGTATACACGGCAGACCGGAGGAAAAAAATCTTGAGCTATGTCGAGGCACTGGAAGACCATGGAGATCAGGTGATTGGAGAGTTAGATGACTTTATCCATTCCCATACAGATACATTCTTTCCTCTTGACGATGAGTTGATATAAGATTTGGGGAGGTCATCCATATACACCATCAACAACTAAAAATTGATGGTTGAAATCTTAATAAATTTAAGAAAGTTTTATTAAACCAAGAATCATCTGACGAATAGAATGACCGGGTGAAAATTTGAGCGAAGACGAGATCGATATGCTGATGAACCTGATGGACGATTCCGACGCTTCGATTAGAAAGAATGCGGTAGTCCAGCTTGGAGATATATACGCTGAAAAAAGCGCGGATAAGATTGCTGAAGCAGCCCTTAAAGATCCCAATAGTAAGGTTAGGAGACATGCAGCTATCGCTCTGGAGAAAATAGGCTCGGATTTAACTATAAATAAATTGATAAAGGGATTAAATTCATCGTCCAAAAAAATAAGAAGTAATGCGGCTTGGGTTCTAGGTGTAATTGGTGATCAAAGAGCCGCTGAACCACTTATAGAACGGTTAAAAACAGATGATGATGACGAAGTAAAAGAAAGGGCAGCTCTATCGTTGAGAGAGATCGTACCCATATCCCTCGTCGATGATCTGATAGAACTGTTAGATGACCCGGATCCGAAGGTCAGGCAGAGGATTGCTGAAACTCTCGGAGAGATCGGATCTCAAGAGGCGGTAGATACTCTTATAAAAAAGCTAAACGACAAGGACACCGATGTGCGCTGGGCATCGATAGTTTCTCTTGGCCAGATATCTAATGAAGATGCCGTAGATGCATTGATCGAGAATCTGAACCACGAAGATGATAAAGTCAAAAGACACGCTGCATGGAAGCTCGGGGAATTAGGTATCGAAAGGGCATCGGGTGAACTCATGGAACTTCTCAAAAAAGATGAGAGCAAACAGATGAAACAGCACGCTATCCTTTCTTTAGGTAAGATCAATGCCGAAAAGGCCACCGACCTATTGATAAAAATAGCGATGACCGATGAGGAACTGGGCTGGCACGGATCCGAAGCCATATCCAGGATCAAAAGTTCTAAAGCTGTTAACAAGTTGGTAAACGTCACGCTGACGGATGACAACAAGTGGCGTAGGAAGAACGCCGCATGGATCTTAAAAAACATAAAAGATGAAAGAGCGGTAGAAGCACTGGTCGGAGTAGCGACTTCACACCATAGCGAGATTAAAAGGTGCAGGGCGGTGGAAGCTCTTTCTCAGTTCAAGGATGAAGATATAAGAGATATGATCGTCTCGATCTCAAACGAAGACCAATCCAAAAAGGTACAAAAAACTTGCCGTAAGGCTCTTCAGGGATGATCTTTTCCTTATGACAAACTTTATACACTTGTTTCTATGTGCAAGTATTCCATGGGAATCGAAGTCCAGGGTATCGAAAAAACATTCGATGACACAAAAGCCCTCAAAGGGATATCTTTCGAAGTAGAGGAGGGCGAGATATTCGGACTGCTAGGTCCCAACGGTGCTGGTAAAACTACCACCGTCAAGATATTGGCGACCATGCTCTTACCGGACAAGGGTCGAGCTTTTATCAGAGGTTCAGATGTGGTCAAACATCCAAAAGAAGCAAGGAACCTGGTGGACGTTATCACCGCCCGAGATAAGTTTTACAGGCGTTTGAACGGTTACCAGAACATAAAATTTTTCTCGAGACTTTATCAAGTTGACGATTGGAAGGAGAAGATGCAGAGGTATGGTGACCATTTAGGTCTAACAGAATCTGATTTCGAGAAGAGGTTAGCCGACTATTCCACCGGTATGAGACAGAAGTTGAATCTTATCAGGAACATGGTTCGGGAAACGCCCATACTGTTCTTAGACGAACCTACTCTTGGACTAGACCCAGTTTCCAGTAGGAAGTTCAGAAGTCTGCTGAAAGATATCATGCAGAAGGAAGATAAGACCGTGATCTTCACCAGCCACAACATGTTCGAAGTCGAAGAACTCTGTGAACGGATCGCAATTTTGAAAGACGGTAAGATCACCATGACAGGCGATCCGAAAAAACTCAAAAACGAGATATTTCCCAAAAGGATGATCGAGTTCTCTTTTAAAGATGGTAGAGATTTAGATCTAGAAAGTGAACACATATACAGGATCGAAAAAAAACAGGACGGTAAAACCCAGGTTTACATCAACGCTGGTGACCATGTCCATGATGTTGTTCAAGAGATCTTAAACCAAGGTCGTGTCTCCCACATATCGGTAAAAGAACCTACTTTAGAAGAGGCATTCATAAAACATGCTGGAGAACAGGAAGAGACCGATGACGAGGTGACATCATGGATCTGAAACAATACTTCCACATACTCTATGCTTTCTTGATCCGAGACTGGCAGAGGAGATGGTCTTACAAGTTGAACTTCATCGCCATGCTCATGTACCCTATAGTTTGGGTAAGCGTCTTCGCTCTGCTCGGTAGGACCGTAGATGAGGGTGGAGGTATGGGCATCGAAGGAGGATTCGCAACTTACATAGTAGTGGGTATAATCACGTGGAGGTTCATTAGAGTCGGTTTCTTCGACTCATCGTGGAGCATACGCTGGGAACAGCATATAGGTACGTTCAAGAACATATACATGATCCCCCATCATTTACTGGTACCAGTTTCAGCGACTGCACTTTCAGGGTTCACCGTTTCACTTCTAAACTTCGTCGAGATGTGGCTGGTTGCTGAGTTCGTGTTCGGTATCAGTTTGAATCTGACCCTACCTTCATTCCTATTCTTGGTTTTAGCTTGGCTGTCGGTCATAGGTTTCGGATTTGTGATTGCCGGTATAGCGGTACTTTACAAGGAGATCCAGGCGGTATTCACGGTGATATTTTTCTCGTTCCAGTTCTTCTGCGGAGTTTTCTTCCCGGTATCATCACTACCACGTGCAGCCCAGTATATCAGCAGGGCTATACCCATAACCTACGCACTGAACGGTATGAGAACAAGTATGAATCATGGGTACATACCATTAAACGATGTTTTGATAATGGTCGTAGCGGGGATCATCGGGATGGTCATAGGTCTAGTGACATTACATCTATGCCTCCAAAAAGCGTTGAAAGACGGTAAGTTGGAAAGGTATTGACCACCGAAAATTTAAAGTCTTAATATAAATTAGTAGCCACTATGTCTTCCTCTGGAATCGATGAATTCATAGAAATAGAGAACAAATGGCTGGAGAGATGGGAGGACAGCGATATTTACCGCTTCGACCCAGACTCAGATAAACCCATCTTCTCCATAGATACACCACCTCCTACGATCTCGGGTAGAATGCACATAGGTCACGCCTTTTCATACACACAGATGGATATGATCGCCAGGTACAAGAGGATGAAGGGTTACAACGTATTCTACCCCTGGGGTTTCGATGACAACGGCATAGCCACGGAACTGTACGTAAAAAACGAGACCGGCGTGGACCCCAAAGATGTGGGAAGGAAGAAGTTCATAGATCTGTGTCTAAAAGAGATTAAAAAGTTAGAGGACGATCTGGAAAGGAAATGGAAGAGGGTCGGTACTTTCCCAGATTATGATATCTTCTACCGCACCATCGATGAACGTTCCAGGAAGACGTCACAAAAATCTTTCATAGAATTGTACAAGATGGGAAGGGAGTACAGAAAAGAGGCCCCTACTTTATGGTGCCCACATTGTGAAACCGCCATATCACAGGTGGAGACAGAAGATCTAGAGAAGGGAGGTATGTTCAACGATATTACCTTCGATATCAAGGAGGGTAGACATCTGACGATCTCAACGACCAGACCTGAACTGCTTCCGGCGTGTGTAGCGGTTTTCGTTCACCCGGATGACGAACAAAATTCAGATCTCATAGGAAAAACGGCCATCGTACCTCTTTTCGAACAGGAAGTACCTATATTAGAGGACGATAAAGTCGACATGGAGACCGGAACCGGTGTGGTCATGTGCTGTACCTTCGGTGACCAAACTGATATAGACTGGTGGTATGCCCACAACCTACCTCTCAGGATCGCCATCGACGAGACCGGGCACATGACGGATAAGGCCGATGAGTATTCTGATTTGGAAGTACACGAAGCCAGAAAAAAGATCTTAGAAGATTTAAAGAATGCCGACAAGTTAAGGAAGCAGTGGGAGATAACCCACGACGTCAACGTTCACGAAAGATGTGACACACCTATCGAATTCTTAATCACTAAACAGTGGTTCATCAAGTACCTAGACCTCAGGGAAAAATACCTAGAAGTGGGAGATGACTTGAATTGGTATCCCGAACATATGAAGGTCAGGTACGACAACTGGGTAAAATCACTCAAATGGGATTGGTGTATCTCCCGACAGAGGTTCCACGGTATACCGTTCCCGGTTTGGTACTGTAAAGAGTGTGGCGAGGTCAAACTTGCTGAAGACGAACAGTTACCCGTCAACCCGTTAGTAGATGAACCTATAGGTAGTTGTGAAGAATGTGGTGGGAACGAGTTCGAACCGGAAGAAGATGTTCTCGATACCTGGGCTACCTCCTCTTTGACACCTTACATAGCTACCAGATGGATCGAGGACTCACAACTATTCGACAAAGTCTTCCCGTTCACCTTGAGACCTCAATCCCACGATATAATCAGTTTCTGGGCATTTAACACCATTGTCAAGAGTCTGTTCCATTCAGAAGAAAAACCGTGGAACGACATACTGATTCACGGATATCTCATGCTCCCCGGCGGTAAAGCATTCTCATCTTCAAGAGGTATCATCATAGATCCAGAGGAGATCGCAGAAGAATACGGCGCCGATGCCATCAGATACCTCAGCGGTTCAAGTAGACCCGGCGAGGATGCCGAGTTCGAGAAGAAGTGGTTGAAACGTGGTCAGCGGATCAGGACTAAGTTCTGGAATATACAGCAGTTCATAAAAAACTCGATCCAAACTAATATAGAATATATGCCGGAATTGAAAACCGTGGATAGATGGTTATTAACTAAATACAGTAAAGTCGTTAAAAAGGCCACCTGGTACATGGACGAATACCGGTACGATAAAGCACTCAAAGAGGTTGAATACTTCTTGTGGCACGTTCTCGCAGATCACTACATAGAGATGATCAAACACCGAATTTATAACAAAAAAGACGATGCGGCTGAATACACTCTATACCACGTTGGCTTGGGTTTGACTAAGATGCTTGCTCCTATCATGTGTTTCATCACCGAGGAGGTTTACCATCAGAATTATAAGGGATTCGAAGGGAAAGAGAGCATCCATACCACTTCTTGGCCAAAAGAGATACTCATCGATGAAGACGCAGAAACCCAGGGTGAGATCATAAAGGACATCATCGCTGAAGTCAGGAACTGGAAATCAGAGAAAGGTATCCCGTTAAATGAGAATATAGGCGAATTGAAGGTCATCACTTCATCAAAAGATATCCATGAAAATGAAGATGATATCTTGAACACCGTCAAAGCTGAAAAGCTGAGTTTGATCGATGGTAAAGATATCGAAGAGAAGGCCACTGAGATCCAACCCGATTATTCATCCATCGGACCCAAGTTCAAAGACAAGGCTAACAACATCGTTAAAGGATTGAAATCCTCAGACCCGGTAAAAGTCGCGGAAGCTGTAGCATCAAGTGGGTACGAAATCACCATTAACGACCAAACTTACCTTATCACGGACGAAGATATTGAGATCAAGAGATCAAAAGTCCACAAAGGTGAAGAGGTCGAAACTATAGAGATAGATGATGCAGTCATTCTATTGGAAAAACGAGATTAACTGTACACATCTTTCCGACTATAGTGCCTTTTCTCCTCCTCAGTCTCTTCACTCATCCTACCCCTCCTGCATTCTGCACAGGTCCCCCTGTACAAGTGTTCTTGACATGTAGCTAAACCACATAAACTACAGGAATGTGTAGCTGGTTTGCCACATACATGACACTCGCTAATCATCTTCATTTTATCACACCTATAAAAATAATCCTCTTTCAGGAATAAATAATTTGCCTTTTACAAAACATGGCTAAACGTAGATAACATTTATATCATTAAAAACAGTTCTACATATAGAGATATATTCTCCCTATTGGGTGGCTTAAATGAATTGCGAATTATGTGGAAAAAAAGTCGGAAAACCTAAAAGAGTTAAGGTGGAGGGATCCGTCCTTCAGGTTTGTGAACAGTGTGCAAGCTACGGGAAAGAAGTTCTAGAAAAGAAAAAGACTGATACTCAAGAACGTATTAACAAGATCAAAAAAGGACGGTCAAGAAGTTCAAGGGGATTCGGTGATGAAAGCAAAACTTTGGTCATGGACTTCCCCGATAAGATACGAAAAGCCAGGTTGGAAAATGATTGGACTCAGGAAGAATTGGCCAATAATCTCAATGAGAAGAAATCAGTAGTTGCGAAACTAGAAAGGTCGGATATGAGGCCCAGCGACAGCTTGAGGGAAAAGTTGGAAAAAACTTTGGATATCATACTTCTTGAAGAGATAGAAAAAATATCTACATCTACTCAACATAAAGAAAGCGGTCTTACAATAGGAGACCTGATAAAAGAGGAATAGAGTTTTTAAATAAACAATTAAGAAGAACACATTCGAATCACTTTAATGACTTTGCTGTTTCCCTAACGTTCTCCATATCGATCTTGTAATAGGCGTTTTTTCTCACATTTACGAACCCTTTATTCACCAAACTGCTCATACTGTTCTTAGCAACGTTGGTGTTCAGATTAAAATAATGTGCAATATCAGGAAGACTCACTTCAGTGGAATGGAACATCAATTCTAGAATATTTTTCAGTAGTTCCGGTATGTCCAATCTTGCCAGTATCCTGTCGATATGCATATAATCTATCGGTTCCCGGTCTGGCTCGTTGGGTAATGAGATAGAGTTCAGTGGATGCGGTCTCTGCTTGTCACCGATAACGTCTATGACGTAAGAGTATCTTTCATTTTTAGTGTATACTGAAAGTCTGATTTCGAGAGGTATCACGCCGGTTTTAAAATCACTCCAAAGTTCTTTTAAATTTTTGAGTCCTGGAATATACTGTGGTGGAACGTCTTGAGCGTGATGGTACTGGGATACCGTTTTGATAGAAACTGGGACAAAAAACTTCGTCAAAAACGCCCTGACCATCACTTTTTCCATGTTCATTTTAGAGACTTTAGTCCATTTTTCTAGTGAATATGGATCGTAACGAAACGTATTGCATACACCTTTACCGTTCTTTTCCATCAATTCTTTAGTCGGAGTGGAGAAGTTCCATTTCCCGTCTAAATCGGGTCTTAAGAACTTGAGTTTGATCTTTTCTAACTCATCTACACGGTAGATAGATTTACATAAAGAGTTATACTCCTTCCCATTCACGAAATAATCTATATCACAGAGGCTGCTTTTTTCAGAGTTTTTCCATCTGTACAACCTTTTTTTTAACTGTTTTTTTGAATAAACGTCCACTTCATCTTGTGGGGCAAATTGCAGTAATTTTTCAAACCTCTCCATCAACGAATTCATCTACAAACAATAATTGGACTCTATAACAAATAATTTACTGTTCAATCTGAACAATCGAAAAAGATTTAACAACTAACCGAATCAAATCATCGATGGCACGAAAATTGATAATGGGCGTCGGGAACGATATCAGAGGAGATGATGCAGTCGGTGAACTGATCGCCAGAGAGTTCGAAAAACCAGGATGGGAAACCGTAGATTGTGGCTCAGTTCCGGAAAACCACATCATAATGGTAGAAGAGGGAGATTACGATTTAGTTTTAATCATAGATGCCGCTTCCATGGGACTCGAACCCGGTGAGATCAGGATCGTTCCGAGGAAAAAGCTCGGAGTTTTCACCATGAGCACACACGCCTTACCTCTTTCACTAGTTATGGATTATCTGGAAGATAAAGTCAGGGAGGTCGTACTGATCGGAATACAACCTAAAGACATGTCCCTGAAGGAAGGGATAACTCCTGAAATAGAAGAAGCTAAAAATAGATTATTAAAGATACTTAACAGCGAGTATTGGGATGAGATCCCGATTCTAGATTGATCTACGGGTTGAGTACGAGGTCGTCAGCGTACTTGTCGGTACCTGCTATCAAGAATTCTCCGGTCAATTCGAAACAGTTTTTTGGACAGATATTGACACACTGTCCGCAGAACGTACATCGTGCCACGTAGTGCTTTACTTTTCTTGTTTCCGGCTTGAACACTAGAGCTTCCGAGGGACAGACTTTCAAACATAGTTGACAGCCGATACATGCATCGACGTCGTACGTCAACTTACCCCGATAGTTCTCTGGAACATCAACAGGAGGGTTGATCTCCAACTTCCCATCCTCGATGAGTTTAGCAGCCCCGTGCATATTTTTAGGGGTATATTTCACCGGGAACGGGTTGGTCGCTTTCTTAGTGACGAGCTGTTTTATCAATGTAAATATTGTAGATGTTGGCATATCTTAATCACCTCTCAAAATACCACTCCTTCTATGAACACCAGTAGGGTTCCCAATAGTCCAATAAGTGTCATGGGTACCCAGTAGAAATAACTGGCTTTATCTATCTGGAATCGTGCTACGGCAACTCTAACTACAGATACCGATACGAAGATTATCACGAGCAGTTTCAACAGGAAGAACGCTATATCTGCCACCATGTCTCCGATAACGTATCCGAACATCTCAGGTCCGCCGATGGTGACCCAGTTAGTGATGTTGTGAGGAAAGAACAAAGCTATCATCAATGCGCCGACTACGATCATCTTCACGGCTTCTGCCAGGTAGAACATACCTAGATTCCTACCGGAATACTCGACGAATAGACCTTCTGCCAGTTCAGTTTCAGCTTCAGCCTGGTCGAAGGGTACCCGGGAAAGTTCTCCGGGAAGTACGGTAAACAGCGCTATAGCAACGAGTACAAGACCGAATCCACCTACGGGTCCGACTAACCACCAAACAGGAGTGCCGGAGATAACTCCAAGTGAGAATGTCTCGAACTTCCACGCCACAGTAACCGCTGCGATGGCTAGAGGGAACTCGTAGCTCATCATAAGAAC
>JAFDTG010000047.1 GCA_019594235.1 Candidatus Saliniplasma halalkaliphilum
ACCCACTATGGGCGGGATTATACCGATACACGTAGATATCAAACCTATGACCAGTCCCATGGGACCTGAAAATATGAACATCATTATACACAAAAAAACGATTATGAATTTAGACATCTTTTCGTACTCGATCTTTTTATGAATGCCTGAAAATACCTTCCCTAAATAGAGTGTCATCAGATAAGCGATTGAAGACGCCAATATGACTGAGAATAATAGTAGGGCCATGAGCCACGGCATACGTGTCAAAGATATCCATGGGTCGATATTCTCCTGATTGATATTCAATACCGCCTGCATGGCACCGCTCCTGGCTTTCATGATCACGAATAAAGCCACGAGTGTGAATATCGCACAGCTGGTATCCACTGCGGATACAGCCATGATGTACTCTCTGGTTTGAGTTTCTTCGTCTCCTTCTCCGGAGAATATCTTAGTAACGGCTGTAGCAGCAGCCGCTGTTATACCTGGCAACCATCCAACCAACCCACCAGAGAAAGTTCCGGCGATTATACCTCTGAACTTGTTCTTATTTTCTAACTCAACGTCGACTCCCTCTGTGACCTGTTCAGGTATATCCGGATCGTCCATGAGGCTTACTAACAGTGTAGATATCCCGAACAGGCCTGTGAAAAGAGGGAACAACATCAACGAAGAGGGTGGAACTCCCGGCTGCTGATATGGGAACCAATTATCTGCATAGAGTCCCCTTGGCATCAAAACTATGAAACCCAAAAATCCAGATAACAAGAACACTCCAAGTGCTTTCAGTTTCGGATCATAATCCAGTAAACTCCTACCTTCCTGCAGGATCAACACGGTTACAACCGCTATCAAGATGAACGGGATCCAGGGGATGATCTTATCGTACAGTTCCACGGGGGGACCCATTATCAACCGGGCAGGGATTATGAACAGTAAAGCGAATATCGAAGCCCCGAAACTGCCCAGGGCACTGGCTTTGATGGCCTCGTACCCCTTTCCTTCCAGCATCATCTTGTGAGCCGGTAAAACAGATAACGCGGTTTCACCTTCCGGTGCCCCCAGATACGTACTCGGAATGAAATTCAAAAAAGTATGAGTTATCAAGCAGCCCATAACCATGGTCGATAAGATCGCTAACAGATGTAAAATTGTGGCACCGTATCCTTCGATCATATCGGATATGAAATAGATCAAAGTGGCCTGCGAAGCCACTATAAGAAATGAAATCGTGTTTACGTGAATTCCCGGTATCAGACCCGTGATTACACCTAAACCGATGCCGACGAACGTGAACAATATGGATATGATCAAAAGTGTTAGAGGTGTCACGGAACGCCGGAACTAAGAGCCGTTTATAAAATTTACTGGTTATTAATCTATTCCCATTCGATAGTGCCCGGAGGTTTATTGGTTACGTCGTATACGACCCTATTGACCTTGTCTTTCATCTTGTTGGTAATCCTGGTAGATATGCGCTCCAATACCTCACTGGATATTTTACTGAAACTAGCGCTCATGGCATCTAAAGATTGGACCGCTCTCACCGCGACAGTGTGACCGTAGGCTCTTTTATCACCCTGGACACCGACAGTTTTAACCGGTAGTAACACAGCAAAATACTGCCAAGGCCTCTCGATCTCGCCGTTCTCCACGGCTTTATCGATCTCCTCTTCAGTGATGGCACACGCTTCCCTGACTATCTCGGTCTTTTCCGGAGTAGCTTCACCTATAACTCTGATAGCTAAACCCGGTCCTGGGAACGGTTGTTTCTCAGAAGTGGGTAATCCCAATTCCCTTGCAACCTTCCTGACTTCATCTTTATAGAGATCCCTAAGTGGTTCTATCAATTTTAAATTCATCTTCTCAGGCAGACCTCCCACGTTATGATGCGATTTGATAGTATCCCTCTCTTCATCACCACTTTCGATCCAGTCCGGTGCTATAGTTCCCTGAACTAGATGATCAGCATCGAACTCTTCAGCGTATCTTTCGAATACTTCTATGAATTTATTACCGATGATCTTTCGTTTTTCTTCAGGATCAACAACACCTCCCATGGCTTCATAGAATTCGTCTTTGGCATCTATGACCTTGTGATTTATACCCATGTGTTCTAAGATATCATCGATCTTATCAGTTTCGTTCTTCCTCATGTAACCGGTATCCACGTACAGTGCCAACAACCGGTCACCCATGGCCTTACCGGCGATGACAGTCGCCACGGTACTGTCTACTCCACCGCTGCATCCGACAACGGCTTTACCATCTATCTCAGATATCTTCTCTATCTGCTCTTCTATAAATTTCTCAGCATCTAACAACTCAATCAACTCTTGTGTATTCTTCTTCTACACTCTCAGCATCCTTAAAGACCTTTTCTTTACGGTTCTCACGATATTCCTTCAACCTTTCCCCGATCTCTTCGTATTTAAGTGACAATATCTCAGCCGCTAAGAGGGCTGCATTATCTCCTCTGTTCATACCAACGGTAGCTACAGGTATGCCGGGAGGCATCTGAACTATCGAAAGTAGTGAATCTAGATTCATCCTTCCTGAAACCGGTACACCGATGACAGGTTTAGTCGTGTGAGCTGCAACCACACCTGGCAATGCAGCAGCTAATCCTGCCACCGCGATGAAAACATCAACGTCAGGATCTTCGCATAATTCCTCAGTCCTTTCAGGGGTTCTATGTGCAGAAGAAACCGTCATCTGATGGTCGATATCGAGATCTTTTAAAACTTTTACAGCTTTTTTACCGATCTCTAAATCGCTTTTACTACCTAATATAATTTTGACTTCCATGAAAAAAGGATATAAGGGGTTTTAGAAAAGTTTTTTGTTCCTGGATTACGTCTTCATTATAGCTGCTAAGAATATAACAAGTGCTACGACTGCTCCGATCAGGAACGCTCCTACATATTTAATAGCTATAATAATGGTATCTACAAATACATCTGTAGTTCCAAATCCACCTAGTTCCATCATATGTAAAACATATGTCATCGCTCCGAAAACTATTCCCAGTACTGCAAGAACGACTCCAACCATCCTGCTTTTACCGCGTCCAAAATAAGCGGTAAATAAACCAGCTAGAAGCAGTCCTAATCCAAGCGTTATCAAGAGCACGGTCAAAAATTGATATATATCCATTTTTTTCTCCTCCTTTAGAATTCTATTCCTGTTAATGTTTTAGTATCTTCAACACCTTCAATAGACCTGATTCGATCGACAACGGTCTGACCTAATTTGTTGAAGTTCTCGGCTTGTATCTTCGCGATAAGATCATACTCCCCAAAGAGTGAGTGTACTTCTCTGACCTCTTCGATATCAGTTAAAATCTTGTAAACCTCACGTTCTTCTGCAGGGGCTGTCTTTATCAACACAAATCCTATCGCCACTTTTATCACCTATATCCTGAAGTTAATACAATCATATAAATATTTTGTTTTGAGTTTATATGACTTTCAACTCCTTATCCGCACTGGTGAGCATCTCATATCCATCTTCTTTTACAACTACATTGTCTTCGATCCGCACTCCTCCGTAACCTGGTAAGTATATTCCCGGTTCAACTGTGAATATCATCCCTGGTTCAAGGGTTATATCAACGCTCGGTGATAATCCTGTTCCATCATGTACGGACAATCCAATACTGTGTCCTAGACCATGTGTAAATTTACCTTCGAATTCAGTAGAATTGATCACTTCGGCAGCGGCGTTGTGCACATCTTCACCCTTAACACCGGCTTCTATCATATCTAAAGCTGCGTTCTGTGCTTCAAGGACCGTTTCGTACATCCTTTTTTGTTTATCTTTGACCTTTCCAACAACGTATGTCCTGGTAATATCTGATACGTATCTTTTGTAAAGTGCTCCGAAGTCGAAAAGTACGAATTCACCTTTTTTCACTTCACGATCACCTGCAGTGTAATGTGGTTCAGCGGTATTAGGTCCGCTTGAAGAGATTATATCGAAGGCATCACCTGTGGCTCCTTTTTTCTTAACCATGTACGAGATCTCTGCCGCTAACTCGTATTCCTTGACACCTGGTTCAACATACTCTACGATCTCTTCTGCAACCTCTGAAACTATCTTACACGCCTCTCTGATCCGTTCTATTTCCTCATCATCTTTTATGTTACGTGCCTCAGCTATTTCATCTGAGATATCAATGATCTCAGCGTCGGATGAATCTTTTATTTTTTTATAACCTCTGTAAGTGAGTTCTGATGCATTCACGCCTATTTTATCTAGGTCACCAAGCTTCTGCTTCATCCACTCTTCTCGATCTTCCCTCTTTTTGATAGATTCCATGGGCATATCAGCTTTCTTTGCGCTTTCAGCCTCCAAAGCACTGATCATCAATTCTCCGGAATGATCGGGGTAGAGTAGTGCACCACAACCTTCATACTCACCGACCACTAATCTAGTAACGTAAAAGAAAGTCATATCTACATGTGGTTTGGTGGAGTTGTATATGAAAATAGCATCCAAGTCCTCTTCGACTCTGTCAAAAATGTTTTTAATTCTCGATTTCATGGACAATAATCGATACGTGCTTTATTAAATTTTCACCACTCTAGTATCCGCTATGATATCGCCGATACGCTTGTTTTCAGGACTTTTCAGGATCAGCGCCATACTTACCAGATAAAACAGCAAGACTATATCAGCATACCTACCAGAATTTCTCGCCGCACTCTGGATGAATGTTATATCCGAGATATCGTCGGAAACTACCTTTATACCAAAAATCCTTTTACCTATCGTAGTTCCAAATCTCCATTCCAACAGCGTGAAATAGATGAACTGTATCGATATCGCTAAAGAAAATGCAGCCATAAAAACAGATAATGTGATATTTTCCCTGAAGAAGGAGAATCTAGGTAGATAGATAAAGAAGATTATAAAGGGCGAGAATAAAATAGCTAAATCGATAAGATAGGCGGCGATCCGTCGTCCAATCTTGCTATAACGATTACTAACTTTCTTTCTGACGGTATTTAACAAAAGTTGAGTAGTTTTGAACGACTTGAAAGCGCTTTCTCTATCTGATCCAACAGTCATATTTTTCAATTTATTATAGTCTCTGATTATATAGGGGTGTATGGATAAATAATTGAGGATATTGGTGTGATTGAAACATTCTTCTCTTCTCATCATGTTAAACTTTTTACACAAAATACGGCCAGCCTTTTCCAATTCGTCATCTAAAGCGCGGATGTTTAATTTTAGACTTTCCAAGTATCTACCTTCATCCAACAATCTCTTACTTTGATCCATGATGTGGACTTCGCTGGAATACGGTTCCTTGAAATAGTAAAAGATCAGCAAAGGGATCGCCGATAGAAGTCCGGATAGGTAAACTAAATCCATGGCTCCTGCGCCGCCGATCGATCCTAAAATACCATCTTCGACCAACATCGGTATTCTAACTAGATCCGCTCCGATCAGAACGCCTAAGACAGAAACGGAATATGCATAAGCAACCCTATTATGACCTCTCAATAAAACAACCCCCATCAAGATAGCCAAAACAGATGGTATAAAGTAATACGGAAATTCTGAAATTATTCCGAGTTCTGGAACGTAAGTGCTGAAATAATAGGCGGATACTGCTACTATCGTTATACCGAAGAAAAACTTCGAAAACCTCACCTTCATCTTGTAAATCAAATTCAAAGATATTATCAAAGGTATCAGTGCCCCTCCAAGATTTATATTTAGAAGAGCTCTACCCGATACGATAAGAGGTATATCTGCGAACAAACCAAAGAGTGATCCGATCAATATCATACCCACTTCAGGTTTACCAAAACCACATTTTTTGAGGAGATCCCTTTTATGCATGAATACGATAAATAGAACAGCAGCTAGTAAAGGAAGCATCGTCAGATAAGATGTTACAGCAAGTACCGTTCTGACTTCCAATATATCACTCTCTAATATCTTATTCAGATGATTAACGTATAGTATCCAGGGAGAATGATCCCATGGTTATTCCAGATTTACTCGCAGTGTATTTCACCCAATCTCTAGTCTGAACGTCGCCTAGACCTTCAACCTTGAGATAGGTTTGAAGCTGCTGATATTTGAATTCTACTTCTCCATCCATCATGTGGCCGAGCATAGATATGTCCTGCTCGCTGTGCATACCTTTCTCAAGAGTGTACAAGGAAACTGCCTTATCCCGTTTTCTTCTTCCGGAAAATGGCTGAAGTATTCTAAATGTAGTCGAAGTATCAAGGTAGGCAATGAGTGTGGAAACGGATACGAAAGCTAATCTATAGTACCGATGTTTTTTCTTTATTTCAGCTGCGAACTCTTCCACGGCTTTAGTTATAGCTTCTACGTCGGACTGCTCGTCTATGTATTTCACATAATCTTTTTCTCTTAGATTATCATCGACCTCGCCCATACTCACCGAATATGCATCCACATAATAAACCAGGTCCCGCATCTCGTACTCCTCGTATGTGGGTAAAATAAATTTCATCTCCTCCCGTACTCCTTCAACCGTCTTATCAGTTATAACCCATATCGCAGGTACACCTTTCTCCAAGCCTTCTGCCATGAAAGAATTGATCAATACACCTTTTCCAACGTGGGGTGGTCCGTACATAGAGACATTCGAACCCAAGGGTATACCACCCAGCAGTAAATCGTCCAACCTCTGTGTTCCAGTTTTTGCTTTCTCCTGTTCGATCTCCTGAAGGATCTCCTCCTCTCTTTCCCTGAGTTCTTCATCGATAAGATCTTCTTCCCTAGCTCGTAACTCACGTTCCTTCTGCTCGATATACTTTGTCTTGGCTTTTAATTCCTGTTCCTTCCTATTGATCTCTTCCTTTAAGTCTTGAAGTTTTTTCTGTCTTTCCTGTTCTGTCATGTCACCCAATTCTCTTTTCTTCGCTTCCAACTCTTTCTTCTGTTTGGTGATCATCTGTTCTCTGTGCATCAGGTCTTCTTCCCTCTCGTTCAATTCATTTTCTTTATAATCTAACTTCTCACGTAGATTGTCCAGTTGGTCCCTCTTCATGGTGAGTTCATCTTGTAGATCTTGTATCTTTTGATTCTTATCTTTGATTTCATTTTCCTTCTGGTCGATGATATTCTCTTTCTTCTCCAGTTCTTTCTGTATCTCTTCGTCACCGATCTCACTGTAATCTACCGAGGTTTCAGCTGATTCGAGTTTTTCTCTCAAACCTTCATTTTCACTCTTTAACTCTTCGATCTTCTGCTGTAATTCCTCGTCACCACCTTCTACATAAACTTCCTGAGTAGGTTGAGGTTTTTTTTGGGTTTTTAAGTATTTAAGCATGGCTACACTGCCCTGCTTGATATCCTCGATCTCTTGATTTAATTCTTCTTTTTCATCTTCTAATGTATCTATCTCACTTTGAAGTTCATTTACCCTTTCAGTCAGTTGAGTATTCTCTTCAACGATTTCTTGAAAGTCAAAATCTCCTGATTCTAACTTTTGGAGTCTCTTTTCAAATTTATCTCTTAAAATACTGACTTCGCCCATCTTGGAGTCTAGGGTTTCCTCTTTTTCCTTGATCTCCTCTTTTAATTCTTCACGTTCGTCTTCGAAAGTTTCCTCACCTAGCCAACTCGAAAAAGAATCATCTTCACCGGTTAACCAAGCTTTCAAAGCTTGATTGTCTTCTTCAAGTA
This sequence comes from Candidatus Saliniplasma halalkaliphilum, assembly GCA_019594235.1. GTDB lineage: Archaea > Thermoplasmatota > Thermoplasmata > Halarchaeoplasmatales > Halarchaeoplasmataceae > Saliniplasma > Saliniplasma halalkaliphilum. The sequence goes on from JAFDTG010000047.1 coordinate 7,663, forward strand.
TTTCATCATCGTCATTAACAATCGAATCTTCTTCTTTGGCTTTTTCTATTTCATCACTAAGTAAACCGCCTAGATCACTTTCTTCCCCTTCGCCAGTCAACCATTTAGAAAGTTCTTCATTTTCTGGATCACCGTTTTCCGATATCTCTTCTTCTTTTTGAAGCAGTTGATCTGCCTCAGTCTTCAACTGTTCCGCCTTTTCAACATCGAACCCATTGATGCCTTCCAGTTCGTTAACATCGGCTTTAGAAATAGATTTTAGCCCGGTAAAGCCGGTTTTAAACAAAAGCTTCGCTGTATCCCCCGTGACCATGGAGATTTTCTTCAATTCCTCGATAATAGCCTCCTTTTTCCCGTCAGAAAATCCCTCTACTATATCTCCCCCTCCAGGTTTCTCAGATCCAACGGGAGTGCTTTTAGAACTTTCAGCCATGATAGAATCACATCTTTATTCCGGCTTTTTGTATTTCCATTGTTAAATGGGCATTCATTATATATTTTTTTACATCTCCGGAAAGCCCATCATCTATAAGCTAATGTGGGCAGTGCTAAGTCATTTTCGTTTTATATTATATATAGATTTCCTATCTCTAGCTAATCCTTCTGTGGTTTTTCACTTTGTCCATAATCTTCTTTATGAAAACAGGCACCAATATCCATAATAATAAAACTGGGAATACAGCCTGCACCTCAAGCGTGATCAATATGTAGGTTGATATGATGGCGAATATCAAAACAATCAAGGCACCAAACTGATGAATCTTTTTTATTTCTATCAAAGTGATCATTATCATAATTTCCTGCATGCTTATTTGTTTTTTCGACAAAGTAATATATCACGAACTGATGAAGATTGAATATGAAAGATGATAAAGACCACGTAATAACCATGGCACATGGGGCTGGCGGGGAACTGATGGGCAAGTTGATAAACGATCTTATACTTCCTCTTTTTAAATCTGAGATGGGAGAGATCCCACTTTCAGATCTCGATGATTCAGCTGTGGTCGAAGATATCGTGATCACAACAGATGGTCATACGGTAAAACCAATATTCTATCCTGGAGGTGATTTAGGAAGTATATCGGTGGCAGGTACCGTGAACGACCTCCTGGCTGTTGGAGCAAAACCCTTAGCACTAACAGGTGCTTTAATTTTACCAGAGGGTGTTTTGATGAACGATATTAAGCGGATCTTATCCAGTGCCGCTGAAACATGCCGAAAAGCAGGTGTATCTGTAGTCGCCGGAGATACAAAAGTTGTTGAAAGAGAAGATTTAGATTCCCCACTCATGACCACAACCGGTATCGGAAAACGCCATCCACTCATGGATAAGAATATGGAAAGAGCTGGTGAGAGGAGAACAAATTGGCTTTCAGACAATAACCTAAAAGACGGAGATAAAATAATCGTTACCGGAACCGTAGGGGATCATGGGATCACAATACTTTCAGAAAGAGAGGGGTATGGATTTCAAGGAAAAGTCAAGAGTGATGTTGCGCCTCTGGTAGATGTGATGGAAAGTGCATTAAAAGTAGGTGGTGTCGCTTCTGCAAAGGATCCAACAAGAGGTGGGCTAGCTAATTCACTTAATGAAATAGCCTCTAAATCTGATGTTGGTATAGAAGTTGAAGAAGATAAAATACCTATCAAAGACTGGGTAAGAAATGCCGGAGAGTTACTCGGTATCGATCCCCTTACCATCGGAAATGAAGGGAAATTTATAATGGCGGTAGAAAGTTCCATGGCTGAAGAAATCTTGGAAGCTTTAAAGAAAACTGAAAATGGAAAAGATGCAGCTGTTATTGGAGAAGTTAAAAAAGATATAGATGGAGTTATATTGAAAACTGAGGTCGGTGGAACTAGGATATTAGAACCCCCAGTTGGTGATCCAGTACCTAGGATCTGCTGATTTGAATATATTTCCACAAACCTATAACTGCAGTTATTATCAAGATACCGATCAGAGGAATTATCAGTAGATCTGTTTGGTCTTCTTTCTGGCCTATCCAGGATTCTTCTTCCCTAACTATCACATTCACAGTATCTGTGTCCCAATTCCCACACTTGTCTTCGACATACAGCGTTATTTGGTAACTACCAGGTTCTCTAAAGATAGTTGAATATCGTATCCCTCGTCCTTCATAGTTTCCGTTCGAATCAATGTCCCACTTGTATACTTCTATGTTACTATCATCCCATGAATAATCTGCCTTTAATTCTACAACACTGTTAACTGTAGTTTCAATATCCCTACCGGCATCAGCGATCGGTGTCGTGACGTCATCGCGCCAATCGGATAAAAATACATTTGAAAAGTATCTACCTATTTCTTCGTTCTCGATGATAACTCCCGACTCCCGATTCTGTAGAACTGAATTTGAATTCCAATTTATACTAGATATCAGAACTTTACTTTCATCAACTATCATACCTTTATTATGAATCTTGGATAATCCGTGTTCTTCTGATATCAGTTTTGCTTCTAAGTCAAATTCTTTGTCATCAGCTAAAGAATTAAGTATTTTCACTAAACCATCGTTACCGGTACCATTAGTGTAATAATCTAAATTATACCAGGTGGAATCAAGAAGGATCTTCACTTCGACACCATCTTCAGCCCTTTCGATTATACTTGAAATAAATGGGTTCTCACCATGGTCCCATCTTCTGATGTAAAATTGCTGCAAATATATGGATTCTTCAGCAGATTCTATCATTTCAAGTATCGAGCTTTTTGAGGTGTCAGGGGATATCACTGTTCTGGCATCAACTTTATCTTTCACATTTAATGGTTCAAAACTCCTATGATGGAAACCAATATAATTGTTGGTATTATTGTAGTCAAATCCTTCAATATTCTCAGCAATGAATTCATCCCCATATCTCATGTCACTCTGAAAAACTTCGGAATAATAATCGGCAATATCCTTATTTTCAAGAACTACACCCCAGCCTCGGTTTCCATAAGTCGGATTGACTGGATATCCGGTGTAACCAAAATTTTCAGACGATATCAATACTCTTTCCGAGTCAGCGATCATCATCTTCGAATGTAAAAAGCGATAGGGTGAATATCCGTATCCTCCCATGAGATGGACCTGTCCCCCGGATTTTTTGACTTTGCTTAAACAAGTTCTTACCTCTTCACTTAAACCACCGACTGGAACACCCTCGGCTAGTACATTTACTTCAATACCATCTTCAGCTAGATCTGCGATACGTTTAGTGATCTTTTTGTTTCTAAGTTCATATATGGATACTTTGAGAGACGATTCTACTTGCCCTAAAAACTCGGTCATGACTTCTTTCGAATTATCTGGAGAAACAAATGCAGTGGTGTTCCCTTCGTAAGAAAAACTTTCTTGTTCAAAATCAGAATGTCCTACTTTCCAGTCACGGGACCAATTCCAATCTTCTGCACTATTGGTATCTTGATCTCTTCTTTTAGCATAACTGGCATATCCTAATGTTCCAACTCGTTCACCAGTCCATCCATCACCCCCTTCTCCTTTTCCATAGTAGAAAGCATCTGAGAGGTCGCCATCAGTGTACACCAACAACTCATCCTCCGTATTGGCAAGTTTAAAATTACCGCTGGTTTCAAAGTCCTCGTACATGACA
>JAFDTG010000036.1 GCA_019594235.1 Candidatus Saliniplasma halalkaliphilum
CACTATCGTATCCCCTTCCAACCAATCCTATGAGATGGCCCCATTCATGTATCAGAACTGAAGTTTCTATACTGCTGTAATCTAGGTTGGTACTCCTAGCTGCGCTAGTCATGATCATCTCTTTGAATATCACAATATTCGTTCCTCTGTAGGAGAGACCGAGCACTCCTTCTTTTTCCCACTCACCGTTCAAATAAAGGACATAGATCACCAGTGTGTTGTCTCTTGTTTCTTCTTGTCTATATCTATCTTCTAGATATGTCAGATATCCCTCGTTATACACTGGTTTTGTATCTTGGTATGATATAACATCCCCCATCTGATGTGTGATCTCCTCTTTATCCGTATACTCCCTTAAAATAGAATCGAATTTATTGATTGCAGTGTAATTCGGTGCAAAATTTTGAACATAATCGTATTCGATCAACAGTTCGTCGTAGTCGTCGTTGGTCAGATGCCACTGTCCCTTCTCCCAGGTAGTGTAAAGGTTACCTTTATCTTTGATGTAAGCGGGTAAAAAAGTATAAGTTAGAATAAGTGCGATTATAGTGAGCGCGATTATTACAGTTATCAGTCCCGCTTTCTTCATGGATCTCATATAGCTTTTATACCCCTAATTTATTACTCATCCTTTACTCTTTGCCTTTGAATATCTTCATAGGCGGAAGCAGCAGCCTCTGCTCCTTGTCCAGCAGCTGTGATGGCCTGCTTTAACGGCGAGTCGATTATGTCTCCAGCAGCATATATACCTGGGATGTTGGTTCTTCTGTATTCGTCTGTATTTATATAACCATTATCAACGATTTTAACACCTAAATTTTTCGCTAATACGTTGTTGGGTATCGAACCTATTTCAATAAAGAGACCATCAAGCTCTAGAGTTTCACCGTTATTCAACTTGACACCAGTGAGTTTTTCTTCTCCTAAGAGTTCATCGACATTAACGTTAAAGATCGTTTCAATATTATCGTTTTGTTCCACCTCTTCGACCCTGATGGGTTCCGGACGGAAGAAACTATCTTTTCTGTACAAAATATAAACTTTGTCTGCATATTCTACCAGCAAAAGTGCAGATGCCAAAGCAGCATCTCCACCACCAACGACTCCTACGGTTTTTTCATTATAGAAGGCTGCGTCACATGTGGCACAGTAACTCACACCTCTCCCGGTCAGTTTACTCTCCCGATCTAAACCGAGCCTTCTTCTATCCTGGCCCGTGGCGAGGATCACCTTTTTTGTTTTATATTCTTCTCTTAAAGCGTTGATGGTGAAATCATCATCGTTCCCTTTTATATCTTCAACCTTATCATAAATAACTTCTACACCCAGCTCTTTTACCTGTTCCTCCATCTTGTTCGCTAGTTCCATCCCACTGATACTCTTTCTACTAGGGAAATTACAAACGTCCGGTGCCTCAGAGATCAATCCTCCAGGCATCTCTCCGATCATCATCGTATCGAGTTTGTATCTAGCGGCGTAGAGTGCAGCAGTATAGCCTGCGGGACCTGTTCCTACTACTAAAACATCATACATCGTATCAGAGATTCATTCAGGGAGATAATTTTAAACCTTTTCCTTATTTTTCTAAGTTTTAACAAGAAAAACACTAAAAATTTATATATCCTATTCGTGAATTGAACCGAGTAGAATCGAGGAAATATGTTCATATTTCACTAAACACAGATGATAAAAATGTTAAAAGCTTTAGATGGTCCAGAACGGGTTTATAGGATATTGATCGTAGATGATGATCCCGACATCTTAAATCTTCTTCGTATAACTCTGGAGAGCACTGATAAATTTGAAAGTGAGGTAGTTCCCGTTAATGATGGATTGGAAGCTCGTGATGAATTACAGAAGTCCCATTTCGATATGGTAATCGCAGACCATAAGATGCCAGGTATAAATGGTACTGACCTATTAGCGGAAGCAAGAGAAAAAAGTCCTGATACGGCTAGAGTACTGATAACGGGTTTTTCCGCCCTTGAAGTAGCTAAAGAAGCTATCAACAAAGCCAAAGTTGATAACTATATCGAAAAACCCTGGGATAATGAAGAATTGAGAGATATCGTTCACGGGTTGTTGACTAATTTAGATCGTGGTGAAGAACCATCCTTAGAATATCTTCACGTCGAAAGGGGTGGAGTATACCTTTTCGAAGACGAAAACATGGACACGGCTATGAATTCTGCTGTTGAAAAGCTGAACGACGGTATGAATGGATTGTTCGTTTCACGTATCAAACCTGACAGGTTGAAAAAAAAGTATGATCTCGAAGATAAAAGTATTGAACAATATTGGTTAACTAGAATACCTGGAAAACGTAATCTAGAACCTTCTCATCTCGAACTGTTAGCCGATAGGATTACCAGGTACTTAGAAAAGAATGACGGAGTGGTTTTACTAGAAGGTATCGAATCATTGACCAGAGAGAATTCCTTTGAGAGGGTCATCGGTTTTTTCGAAAATTTAATAGATGTTATCTCATTGGAAGAGGGTATACTTTTGGTCGTTGTAGACCCCAGAACTTTAGATGATCAAAAATTGGCCCTTATAGAACGAAATGTGACCGTGGTTTAGGAATATGACTATTCGCCTACCGATCAATAAGTGATCAACTTCACACCCAAAGAGGAGCAATGAATGAGGTACTAAATAGATTAAAGAGAGTCCGATATATCGGAAACCAAACCGCCAAGATTTTGTATGAAAGGGAAGGGATTGAAGGAGTAGAAGGTTTGTTAGAGTTAGGTCAAGACAAATTAAAGGACGTCCATGGGATCGGTGACCACAAAGCGAAATTGATTTTAGAGAGTGCGAGAGAACTCAAAGATAAATTTGAGAAGTGTGGTAGTTGTGGTTTTTATTCCGAAAAGAACCTGACCTGTCCGTATTGTGAAGAACCTGTCAACAATAGAACTGAAGACAGTATAGTTGATAACTTCATCAAGAGTAAAAATAAACTTGAATACCCGGTAGGTAAAGGTAATCTATTTTACAAAAAAATGTCAGATATGATAGACCAGCAATCCAAGGGATATGATGTCGGTGAAAACCTTGTTAATAAATTTGTAAATACAAGGAAGAAAAAGAGGGAGTTAGACCAGAAATTAAGAAACATAAAGGTACGACTAAATAATCTAGAGAAGGAAGAGTTCATCTATTCATCCCATATAGAGTCCATATATTTACTACTCGATAAAGTTGAAAAATTGGAGGACAAAGGAAGATATCATGCTTGTTTTGAGTTATTGGAAAACCTAGAAGACGGTATAGCTGTGATGGAATCTGTAGGAGACACGATAAATGAATTGAATAAAAAAGTCGAAAATCTTGATGAGGATGAACTGACATTGGATTTGGATTCCCACTTATACCGTTTGGAAAAGATTTACTCCATAGGTAAATACGAAGATGCGAAAGGTTACGTTGACTATCTTATCCGGTCTATCGAAGAGAATGGTAACAGGGCTGAGATATCGCAATCTTCTCGTCGATTTAAGAGTGGAGATATTAACGGTTTTCCGAAATCCCAGGAAGAGGGGTTCATCAACGGTTTGGAAAATGGATATATGGCGGATTCTAAAAGCGAGGAGGGGAAAGGGTTCATCAACGGTTTGGAGAACGGTTCAAAGGTCGATTATAAAAGTGAGAATGGTTTTATCAACGGCCTCAGAGAAGATAAGCGTTCGTTGGAACGCCGCTTAAAATGGAAGAAAACCGCCGTATCCACTATGGTTCTTTTCCTTATAATCGGTATCGTATTTGGTTCGGCTTACTTTTTTATCTACGAAGAACCGGATGAAGGGATACTGATAGATGGTGATTTCGAAGATTGGGAAGATGTTGATAGGGTGCAAATCGAAATGGTAGGTGTCTCTCCCAGCGCAAATATAGTTGAATGTGCCGTTGAGAGGTCCCGTGACCGACTTAACTATTATTTTAAGACGGAAGAAGATGCTTTAGTCGGTGGATCCGATAAAAGGATGGATGCAGTGTATATTTTTATTCAAACAGGAGACGGGAATAATTTCTATCGAACTGGTGAATTAGAAGCTCATTACATGGTCAAGATACAGGGATGGGGTGATAGCGTGTACGGTCAACTTTACAGATACGAGAACGAAACACTCGACAACAATTGGTTTGGTTGGACACACCTTGCGGGGTTAGAGATAGAGAAATCCGAAAATGAGGTGGAGTTTTCTTTCCCGGAGATGTATGTTAGAGATAGAGAAGTTCATTCACAATTGATCGCTTTAGATCATACCGGCGTTCAGAGAGAGGCTGAACATCTCGTATCCCCTGATAAGCCTTCACTCACAGTTCATCAGAGCGGTTTAGATAAAGATGTTTTAGACGGTGGCGATATCGTATCTGAACTCGTTTTACGTTCTTCTGGACCGGTCAAAATCGAGAGTCTAGAATTCGAGGGCCATGAGTATTTCGGATCCATATCTTTTGAACCTGAAGTAGATATTCCCATCGAACTTGAGAGTGAAGAAGAATTTAGGGTCTCTGTATCGGGAGTGCCTGCTGTTGAAGCTGGAGAGAAGGTGGAGTTGGAGGTGGTTGACGTCGAGTCCGATGCAGTGAGTAGGATCGTTGGTTCTGGTGCATCTTATTATTTTGGGGAAGTTCCGGAAGAGGTGGTTATAGATGGTGCTTTTGGAGACTGGATTGAATATGAGGAAGCGCCTGATAGTGATGTACCGGACCGCATCGATATCCAACGATATGGTCTGCAGATGTATGATAACGACGCTTATTTTATGTTAAGCACTAGTGGTAACATCCTTGAAGGGACAGCAATCCCTGAGGGTGTTGAACGGTACGTAGAAGAACTAAGAGATTCCGATGGTGACGGGATCCCGGATATTTACGATCCTTACCCGAATGATTTTACTAATGATGGGACCCCAGATTCTGAGATGGTCACTGAAGACGGTTTACCTGATGTAGATGGTGACGGAGTTGCTGATTGGCCATATGGTCCCGATAAATGGTTGAACACCACGATCCCTGAGGATCCAAGGATACCTGAAAGATACTGGGGACGAGAGGTTTCTAGGTACATAGGTCCCCGCCCTGATCCTTTACGTACCGGGGAAGATACCATCGAAGTCTATCTAGATATCGGTGATGGAGAGGGTTATGATATCATGGGTTCCAGGGCTGAGTATAGGTTACGTATCAAGGGTCAATATGGTGAGGTTCGGAATGTTGAAGTTCAGCAATGGAATGGGGATATATGGTTGGATGTGGATAATGATTTAGATGTTGCTATATCCGGCGATTCTATCGAATTCGCCTGTTATGGATTAGAAGGGGTTTTAGATGGATATGAAGTGGTTTTTGTCACTGCAGATTGGAGCACCAATAGAGATTCTGTAATCTTGAGTGCTGTTCAAAAGAATCCGGGGATGGTACTTACTAGTAAAGAGACCCACCAGAATTTCTACTTGCGCGGGAACGATGTCTTATTGACTGAAAGGGGGGCTGACGAATCTATTGTGAACCTGGTCAATAAAGATGGGGGAAGGGAACACGGATGGATGTTTGAGGAGTTTGCCGGGGACTTTGAGATAACTGGAGATATGGAAGCCCTGCTTTATTTAGACCCCACTACAAGAGGTGCTAACAGACCAGGGGTCAGATTGACTTTATCGACGGGATCGGGAGTGATATCTCAAGGTGAAATAGATGGGTTGTCCTCAGAGGGATGGTACACCATCCCGTTGGAATTGGACTACCACAAGATCCCAAAAGGTGAATCCATGACTTTGACTATATCGATCACGGGTCCAGATGACACCGAAGCTTTAGAGTTAGATGTCTATTACAATTCCCAGGATAGAGCTTCTCGCTTGAACGTACCGACCAATACCACCATCGACGTGGTAGATGTCGAGACCTTTAACGGAGAGGGAGTGTATCAGGACGTTTTTGAAGGTGGGGACGAAGTAGAGATCAGGGGGAATATCACACACGCTATCAGTGCAGATCTGATCCAAGGAACTGAGGTCACAGTTTATTATCCAGACGGTTCTGTACTTTTAGAAGATCAGATGGAGTTATATTCTGGTGATAGTCAGGAACCTCCGTTTTACTCGATATTTAATTATTCATTCGTTTTAGAAGATGACACTCCCAGCGGAAGTTATGAAGTGAGAGTTAATGCTTGGGACGATCAGGACAATACCGATTCAAACAGCACCTTCTTTTCGGTACCCGATTATCCCGGAGTTTCCGTATATCCGGATAGACATGAGATAGGTGAGTCTGGAGGAAATGTTAATTTTACTGCCAATGTGAAGAACATAGGCAACGTCGATGATTCTTACAGGTTGGAAGCGGGTGAATCCAGCAGAGGTTGGACCACCAATCTGTATCATGATGGGTATTTGATCGCTGAAGATATAGATGGTACGGGTGAGTGGGATTGGGTTGATGCTTCTTGGGATTCCGACGGAGTGCTTGAAATCTACATCGAGGAAACCCAAGAGAAGACTTTCGTGGTCGAAAAGATAGTGCCAGAGGATACAGAAGGTTTAACGGACGAGACCGAGTTACATGCTATTTCTATGAATTTCACAGACGTATCAGATGATTCTTTATTGAAAACTGAGATCCCATTCACGGAAGAGGTGAAAACATTTTATTTGTTAAATGCTGATATCTTGAACACTTTCATGGGTGATGATACTGTTGAAACCACTATAGATGCCGATGGGAGTAATGTGTGGGTGCAGGATCCTCCCATGGCGGAAGATTTTTCGTTGATAGATAGTGCCATCGTCCATCTCTACATTGAACCGCATACCAGCGGTCACAGGGTGCCGGATGTAACAGTCTCTCTATTCGAGGAAGGCGATGTCATAGGTACTGATACCATCACCGACATCGAAGAAGATGGATGGTACTCTTTCTCTTTTTCAACGGGTCACAAAGTTTCAGGGGGTAATCCTATGGAATTACAGGTGTCCACCGGTGAAGCCGGTATAACGGTTCATTATAACAGCGGTGAGTACGATTCCAGGCTAGAAGTTCTTACGGATACATATATCGAAGTTTTGGACGTTAAAACCTATGACGGTGAGATGGAAACTGATGAATTCTCAGCCGGTGATGAAGTAGGTGTTGAAGCTATGATAGGCGATCCTATCGGAAGTTATGATATCGCAGGCGCTAACGTTTCGATATCAGATCCCAACGGGACCGTGCTTTTAGACGATCAGCCGATGGATTTAGGTGAAGTGGATCGATCTGAGCCATCCTACTGGGCGAATTTCACTCGTGCGTTTGAACTTCCTGAAGACGCTCTTTCGGGAAGTTACGAGATCAAAGTTAAAGCCATCGAGTCCAACGGCGTTACTTCCTTCGGGTACGGTACCTTCGATGTGGTTTCAGGCGTTGATGTATATCCCGACCATAACGACACGGCTCAAGCCGGTGGAAACGTGACTTATGAACATACTATCCAGAACACTGGTTCAGGCACCGATATATTCCATATGCACGTAACCTCTTCTCAAGGATTCAACGTGTCACTGTACTCCGAGCATGGTGAACTTATAGGTCAGGATGTAAGCGGGGACGGAGATTGGGATTACGTGAATCCCGACTGGGACACCACCGGTGATGGTATCCCTGATACTGGTTGGGTGGGTAGTGATGAATCCATAAATATTTCTTTGGGGATCGAGATCCCTGCGGATGTGGGTAACGTAACGGATGAAACCACGCTGCAGACAGGGTCTTATTACAGTGATGCATCCGACGAAGCTGTTGATATCACCACAATACCGGAATTTGAGTTTAAAAGATTTACACTATCTATAGGATTTATTTTGATCCTCAATCTGTTGATATTCAAGTTCAAGAAAAAGAATCCAAAAGATGATGAATAACATATCACTTGTTCCAGATCCTCACGAACCTGTCCACCAAACTGTCCAAGAAAGTCTGTTGATACTGGATCAACAGGTCAGCGATCTTTTCTGGATCCTTGATACTGTATTCACTTTTCTTGTTGATAACCATGTTTTTCTTCCTCAGTTTCTTAAGATGATATGAGAGAGTAGAAGGTGCGATATCCAAGGCCTCGTTGATCTCTTTGTGAGTGGAACCTGAGTATTCCATCAGGAATAAGATGATCGTCCTGGGTATTTCCTTTCTTAGAGATGATAGTATCTTTTTGTCACTCCTATCGATACTACCTTTTGCGTAGAATCTCTTGTACTTACCTTCTTTTTTCGAGGTGATTAGATTCTTTTTCTCTAGAACTCTAAGATGATACCTTATGGTGCCTAGCGGGATGTCGATCTTTCGATCTATCTGCCTCAAGTGCAGACCCGGTGAATCTTCTATGGTCTGGTAGATCTTTTTTCTAGGTCCAAGTTCTAAAGTATCATCTGTCAAGTGGTTTCACTCCTTAAAACCGTACAGGAAAAGTGCAGCTAAAACGCATATATCGAATATTAAAATTATAGGATCTATGGGATCTGATATGATCGGGTACCATAACCTGGAGACCGCCATCACAGAACTTTTTATTAAAAATATAGTAAATAAAACGGTTATGGTAAGTACCTTTCTTGTTCTTAATTGAAAGTAGGATATCGAAGATGTGATAGTTCCTAGGATCGATAAAACCAGCAATATACCTAGGAGTACTGAATCAAATGCGATGTTCATAGATAACACATAGTTATGTAGTGACGAAAGATAAATAAATGTGTCTATCGAATTTGTTATGTGACATCATGGCACCGTCTGAAAAATATACCAAACTGAGTAAACATCTATCCTATATATTAAGGCACGATCCCGATGGTGCAGGTTTAGAATTAGATGAAGAAGGTTTTGCACCACTGTACCATGGAACCTCTCCTGAAGTTTTGAGTTCTATTTTAGATAACGGGTTGAAACCCATGGGGCGGAGATACGTACATCTTTCTAGAAGTGTATAAGAGGCTTTTAAAGTCGGAAAAAGACATCATCCAAAACCAGTAGTGTTGAAGATAAGGGCTAAAAAAGCTTATCTGGACGGGATGGTGTTCTATGATAGAGGGGACGTGGTACTGGTCGAGTGCGTACCCCCTGAATATATGGATGAAACAGACCCGAAAGGTTAATAAAAACCTGTATTACTCTTTTGTTGTATGGTTTTAGATAACCTCAAGGACGGCCTAAGGGGTGCTGTCAATAAGATAGCCAACGCCAGCCACGTCGACAAGAATCTTATCGAAGATGTTGTGAAAGATATCCAGAGGGCGATGATATCCGCGGATATGAACGTCCAGATGGCACTTAAACTGACTGAAAAGTTGAAAGATAGGGCGTTGACGGAAAAACCCAAGGCAGGGACAAGTACCAGAGAGCATGTAATTCAGATACTTTACGAGGAGTTCGTCAACATCATGGGAACTGGTAAAGAACTAGAACTTAAACCACAAAGGATAATGATGGTAGGTCTCTATGGTATGGGTAAGACCACCACATGTGGTAAACTGGCGGCTCACTTCCAGAAGAGAGGTTTAAGCACTGCGGTGGTTGCTGGTGACACTCACAGACCAGCGGCTTACGAACAGTTGGAACAGGTAGCTGATGACGCCGGAGTCCCGATCTATGGTGACCCTGATGAAGAACGTGCACCCAAGGTCGTGAGAGAGGGGATGGAGGAGTTCAAGAATTACGATGTCGTTATCGTAGATACTTCAGGTAGACATTCCTTAGAGGATGAGTTGATCGAAGAGATCAAAAGGATCAGATCCGTGGCCGATCCCGACGAAGTGATATTGACCATCGATGCATCCGTCGGTCAACAGGCCGGACCACAGGCCAAGGCGTTCCACGATGCAGTCGGAGTTACTAAAACCATAATAACGAAATTGGACGGCAGCGCCAAAGGTGGTGGTGCTTTGAGTGCGGTAGCGGAAACCGATGCACCCGTAGCCTTCGTTGGTACTGGTGAAAGGATAAGGGACCTTGAGAAGTTCGATCCGAAACGGTTCATATCCCGGATGCTCGGTATGGGGGATCTAGAAGGTCTTTTAGAGAAGGCCGAAGAAGTCATGGACGAGGAGAAGGCCGAAGAGACCGCCAAGAAGATGTTGTCCGGTGATTTCAACCTTAAAGACATGTACGAACAGATGGAGATGTTATCCGGAGTAGGTCCTTTACAGAAGATCATGGACATGCTTCCGATGGGTCCCAGCAGCTTGTCGGATGACGAGATGCTGGAAACTCAGAATCGGTTGAAGGAATTCAGGATAATAATGGACAGCATGACCGAGGAAGAGATGGAGAACCCCAAACTTCTAAAAAGAGACCGTATCCAGCGGATAGCCATGGGTAGCGGTACGAGTCCTAAAGCTATCAAGCAGCTTCTTTCCCATTACAAGAAATCCAAGAAAGCTATCAAAGGATTCACTGGTAACCGTAAAGTTCGTAAAAAGTTGATGAAACAGATAGAATCCGGCGACCTTAAATTTTGATGAAAATTTTATAGAGTCAGTATCAGTAGGTAGTACGTTATTGCTGTTGAAAGAGATACTGTTAGATTATCCAGACCTTTTGGTGTGATACCTTCCGCTAGAGTACCGATTAAAGCTGCAGGTATTATCAGTAGGAAATAGATGTTTGGTGAGTTGAAGAAGAGCAGGGCGAAGGCCGTTACGAGTACTGTGGAAGTGAACATCGCTATGGAGCCTTCCACGCTTTTTTGGTCCCCCAAGATGTTGTAAGTTCTTTTCCCGTACTTTATCCCTATCATAGATGCAAATCCGTCGCCGAAAGACATAGCCACTATACCGACTGCTATAATCTCCAGCCTGTCGAAGAACAGGAAGGCCAGTAAGGTCCATGAGATCGCGTAGTAAACTAGACCGAGACCGTGCCCCTCGGAAGAAGTATTGCTTATAAGGTTGATAGGGGAGTAGGGACTGATCAGGAAAGTAAGAGCTATGAATGGCGCCGCTGCTACGAAAGCCATGACCCATTTAGTATCGAACAAAGGTAAAAGGAAAATTATGTTGCCAACACCGATGTGAAGGATCTTCCTGCTGAGAAGTTGACTGTTGTTGACGCCCTTCTCGGTAAATAATATAAGAAATGCGACATATATATAAACTGCCAACAGTCCCCACATATCTCCTGTTGTCATCCCGTGGGTAATCTCGAAGAGATATATAATATTATAGAAAAATATAACATGTTCCTGCTTATCAATATATTATCAGTGGTAAGATGGGTAAAGATTTCGAAGATATGTTACTGTCAGTTTATCGTGAAGATCCCTGCGGGACCCTTCCCAACGCCTTCTGGAAAACACGCAGGTTGATAAACGATTTTAAAACTGACTATAGGGAGGTCGACGGTGAGGTGCAATTTTTAAAGATGTGGGATGATCGAAGTTTACAAGTGTACTGGGACTATGAGGATGAATTCCGGTTGGATCATGAATTTGTTAAGGGTGTTAAATTCATGCTTTTACACGATAAGTACCGGGATGAGGTCCCCTTCGATGAATTTTCCAACGTGAGTTCTTACTTCCGGATAATTTATACCCATGAGGAGGTTCTAGAACCTGAATTACCCGATGGTTTTAGTTTTAAAGACGTGGATGTTGACGGAGACTGTCAAGAGATATCCGATCTGATAAGTAGATGTTATGAAGATCTAAAACCAAGCGCCGATGAAGTCGCCGGATGGACGAGATACGATGTTTTTGACGAGAAACTCTGGTTTTGGGTCTTTGACGAAGATAAGAAAGATTACGTTGGACTGGGTATAGCTGAGATCGACGTGAACGTTCCCGAGGCCTCTCTAGAGTGGATACAGGTACTCCCTGAATATTCGGGTTATGGTATCGGTAAAGGGCTTGTGCACGAATTGCTCAGACGGGTGGATGGAAAGGTGGACTTCACCACTGTAGGCGGGAAGTTCAGTGAAGATGGTCCTATGAAATTCTACAAAAATTGTGGATTCCAAGGCGACGATTTGTGGTGGGTTCTTAGAGAATGATGTCAATTTGGAAAAAAGATTTTAATAATACCATGATGAACGGGTTCTAGATAATGGTGATAATGTGAGCGATAAAGGCCGAGAAACTATGCTGATATTCGACCTCGACGGAACGTTGTTCAAGACCAGGGATGCCGTGGTACCAGCTGTAAAAGAAACTTTAGACGAATTGGGTATCCCATCTATTTGTGAGGATAAGATCATCTCTCTCTTAGGTGAATCCACGTCGATATTCTCCGAGAAGGTTATGGAAGGACATCAGGAGAAGTTGGACGACTTCATGGATATCTTCTGGAGAAGGGAGAAGGAGAACGTCGATAAACACGGTGAACTGTTCGACGGGACCGAGGAGATGTTGGAGAAGCTGCGTTCATATGGATACTCGTTGGCCGTATGCAGTAACGGCAGTCAGGAGTACGTTGATTATGTTTTGGAAGTGACCGGTATATCCGATTATTTTGATCTGAAAGTCAGCAGTTCACAGCACGATAACAAAGCAGAAGCTGTGAAAGAGATCATCCAAGAAAACGATCACTCCGATTACATCATGATCGGTGATAAGCATCACGATTTTGAAGCTGGAAAAGAGAACAACATCTTGAGTATAGGCGTGAAGTATGGGTATGGGAAAATGGAGGAGTTGAAACAGGCCGATTACCTTGTCGAAAGTCCCGATGAGATACCCGAGGTCGTTTCACGTTTAGACGAGTTATTAACAACGTTATAACTATTACTAAGTAATGCTATAACCCGTAAGAGGAGTAAGAAATTATGAGGCGATTCAAAGCTGCTGTAGCGCAGATGGATTTTGAAGGCGGAGATATAAAGAAGAATCTCAAGAAAGCTATCGGATTGATAGAAAAAGCCGCAGGTGAAGGCGCGGAGTTGGTATGTCTTCCTGAATATCTTCCAACGGGATTAGTCAGTGATCGATTAGATGAGCTATCTGAATCCATCCCAGGTGAAAGCACTGAATTATTGGGTGAGGCTGCTGAACAGAACGGGGTTTTTGTCGTGTTTTCCATGGCCG
The DNA here is from genome assembly GCA_019594235.1 of Candidatus Saliniplasma halalkaliphilum. Lineage (GTDB taxonomy): Archaea > Thermoplasmatota > Thermoplasmata > Halarchaeoplasmatales > Halarchaeoplasmataceae > Saliniplasma > Saliniplasma halalkaliphilum. The sequence continues at coordinate 13,058 of JAFDTG010000036.1, forward strand.
AGAAGTTTGATGGAGATCTATACAATACTGCAGTACTGATAGGTCCCGAGGGAGAGATAATAGGGAAGCATAGAAAGATGCATCGTTTCCTTGAAGAAAAAGAATTTGTAACTCCTGGTCAGGATTATACCGTGGTCGATACAGATCTGGGCAAACTCGGTTTGATGGTATGTTATGATGCTGTTTTCCCAGAATTATCTAGGAACCTAGCTTTGCTGGGTGCCGAGGTTCTTCTTATCCCGTCGAACTGGCCGGACCCCTTCGGACCTCAGTGGGATCTAGCGACCTCCGCAAGGGCCTTCGATAACCAAGTATGGGTGATCGCAGCCAACAGGATCGGTGCCAGTGAAGAGTACACATACTTCGGCGGCAGCAGGATAGTTGAACCTACTGGAAA
>JAFDTG010000040.1 GCA_019594235.1 Candidatus Saliniplasma halalkaliphilum
CATCATATGAACCTCCCTCTCCAATCCATATAGATATTTCATCAAATTCGGAGATATCCATTGTTGCTTCTAAATAACCTCCATCCCCACCTATGCCAGCCCAACCGCCACCGCCACCAGCACCCCATATTCTTACATCTATTTGACCGATATCTGAAACATCAACTGTATGCATTGTTCCTCCATCCACAAATGTTTCGGAATAGTCTTCTTCAAATATTGCTGCTGACCATGCACCCACTACAAAACCATCTCCGGCACCACTCACACTAGCACCGAATCTATCTCCTCCTCTTTCACCCTCTATGATATCATCAGCCTGGTCTGCAGTAAGAGAACTACTTCCTGTTATCGTAGAATCGTAGAACACGTAAACAGAACCGTTCTTACCGTTTTCATTAGGTTCACTTGGAGCACCCACTACTATCGCATCATTTCCATCGATATTGATATTCCCAGCAACATCCCATCCAAATAGGTCACCAGCATCACTGCCGGTTATGGTGACATTGGCATTAGATGCATGGATATCACCGGTATTAATAGTTGAATATCCAAAGAAAATGTAAGCTGCTCCAGCGTTCTCCCCTGCTGTGCTGTTATAAGGAGCTCCAACGATCAAATCGTCGAATCCGTTACCGTTAAAGTCTCCGATTTGACTCACATTCCAACCGAAACCCTCGTTTGATGTGCCGTCACCAGATACCAATTTTTCTAAACTCTCAGATGTGGATGATAGTGTATTTGAATTCAATTGATTGTTGTAATTGTTTAATTCGTTGTTGTTAACCTGTTCTGTTCTTATTTCAGCTTCCAATCCAACCTGGTCCACATTCTGCTGCCAATCTTCGATCCTGAAAAGTACCTCGTACTCACCATCTTCTATTCCAACTTCTGTTTTGAATTCTAATTCATTAAGACCTATACCATGTTCGAGTTCGATATCCAACAGTTCCCATTCCCCATCCCACCTAGAAACTTCACTGCTTGTAACTTCTCCGTACTGACCTTTAATAGAGATCTTGTAATCAGCTCTCATACCTTGGATAGAGTACCCTGTTCCTTCTTCACTATCTACATAGACTTCAAATGTATCTTCTCCGCTGATTTCAGGTGTAGGTCTTGGACCTATGTATCTACTAACTTCTCTACCCCAATATTTTTCAGGTATCTTAGGGTCTTCAGGTATGGTGGTATTCAACCATTTATCGGGACCGTAGGGCCAATCTGCCACTCCGTCACCATCTACATCTGGTAGACCGTCTTCGGTAACCATCTCTGAATCGGGAGTTCCGTCGTTAGTAAAATCGTTCGGGTAGGGGTCATGTATATCCGGTATTCCGTCACCATCGGAATCTTGCAATCTTTCTTCGTAAATCTCGATCCCCTCTGGAACAGGTGTTCCTTCTAATATCTTACCCTGTGTCCTTAGATAAAATAAAGATTCATCTTCCGTTATAACTGCATTATAGGATTCTATCCCGATTCTGCCAGTATCGGAGGATGAAGATTCATCGAAATTATTTAACCAATCTCCAAAGGCGCCATCGACAACCGGTGATTCAGGGACCTCTTCGTAATAATATACACCACCATTTCCAACAATTGTGGGAGTAGATTCTGTTATTACGTTAGATAAACTAAGACTTACAGAATCACCTATATCCACGGTTGGTGACCCTACTACGGATAGTTCCGAACTTTCATCTTTATCAAGATTTATTGGGAAAGGATCTCCTCCAACGAATTGTATATCTGTGAAATCCTGTTCCTCATTGAATTCGATTCCATCTATTTCCACATCTTCATTATGTGCTCTCAAATTCAATTCTAACAATATGTCACCATCAGATACCATATCCATATCTAAACCAGATTGTTGAACACGCAAAGATGGTTTACCGGGCATCACGACATAATCATTACAGTAGATATTTCCTTCGTGATCCTTACTCACTAGATAGGTTTCAATCCCCCTCTCACCTAGATACCTTTGTAACATTGAGAATTCGATCTCATTAACAGACCTTTCTATCGGTACAGAAGCTGTTCTCTGCCAACTGTACCAGTTACGGGCATCCGTACTATTCGTATAAGTATATAGATCAGCGGTTAAGATATCATCCCATCCATTTATTTTTATCATATGAGATGCTTCGATAGTTGGCGTTTGATATCTTCCGTTATAACTGTTAGGAGAATTGAGGAAAATATACATGTGATCCATCTCTTTATTTTCCCCGCCTTGCAATGCGATACCCTCTGTTCTTATATAGAAATTCAATCTTTCTCTAGACGGATGTACAGCAAACTCTTCTACTTTGACTCCTTCAGATACATCGTCAAATTCCATACTATATTTTTCTATAGATTCCCAATCTTCGAAATCGCCGTCAATGTAAATGTCATCAGAAGGAGTGTGTGTGTTGTACATATAAAAACCAGCTATCAGAATTCCAAAAACGATCAACACAACCAACGCTGAACCTATAAGTTTTTTAGTTTTGATCTTATCACGGATATATTTTTGTTTTCTTCTTAAACCATTGGTCATCCCATTAGTTAAGCCATTAGTCATTCCATTGGTCTTACCATTGGTCATCCCGTTGGTTAAACCGTTAGTCTTACCATTTGTCATCCCGTTAGTTTTCCCGTTAGTCATGCCATTTGTTAAACCGTTAGTCTTACCATCAGCCATTCCGTTAGTTTTCCCGTTGGTCATCCCCTTCAAAGAGCCATTTTTCCTTTCTTTATCCTTCAAGCTCTTTCTACCATTGGTGAAACCTTTTTTGGGTATCACACTTTCTTTCTTCTCTTCTGATTCTAATTCAAGTGATTCTTCTATCTCCTTCAGTTCTTTTTCTAGTTCAAACTTGATCTGTTCCTCATCCAACTCCTCTTTTTCATTATCCCTATCAGACTCTTCTTTTTCATTGGAGTCATTCTGCTTTTTACCTGCATCCTCTGTGCTTTCCAATATAGAATCTATTTCTTTTTCTAATTCTTCTAAAGAATTATCTGTATCTTCTTCGAAAACAATCCCACAACTCGGACATTGGGAGAGATCCTCCGGAAATTCTGTACCACATTCAGGGCATTCAAAAATTATTTTTTCCGAGTTTGACTCTTTTTCCGACATGTTTTTCAGTGATTTGTTTTTTAAAACCCCTTTTTTCGTAAATATTTTTCAAAAGGGTCACGCGATATGTATATTATTACAATAGCCTATTTATAGTTTTTTAAATACCCTATGTGAAATTTTCTAATCAAACAACAAAGTTTGGATTAGGAAATTATCGAGTAAATATAGGTCTCTGTACTCCTTCTTTTGAGACGTATATCATCTCTTCGTCTTCTTCGGAGACATCTTCTTTCGCCTGAAGAAAGCCACTTAACCTAACATCTAGCATGTCTATATGATGTAGTGCAACAGCCTCTTCCATCCTCGGACTTCTAGCACTACCCCATTCATAATCCCCGTGATGTGACAATATAATGTGTGATATTTTCATAGCTAAGTCCTTTGGAAATCCTGGTAATTCATCAATACGTTCTTTTATCAGTCTTTCACAGATAACCGTGTGTCCTATCAGTCTTGATTCCGTAGTTAGTTCTATAGAAGTTGTTGTAATATATTCTCTAACTTTACCGAAATCGTGTAAGATAGCTGCTGTCAAAAGTAAATCCATATTTATCTCGGGGTAAGTATTAGCCACGTGGTAAGAAAGAATCACATCATTCAATATATGCTCTAGAAGACCGCCTACAAAATTGTGACTGTAGTTCTTACTGTAAGGGCTCTTCTTTAAAGACGCCAAGAATTTCTCATCTTTCAAAAATGATTCGACGAGTTCTATACAGTGTTTATTCTCAATTTTATCCGCGTATTTCAACAGTTCATCGAACATTTCATCTGGATCTTTTTTAGACTGTTTTAAATAATCTTCAACATCGTAAGAATCTTCATCTAACTTGGTCAAACCGTGAAATTGGTCTTTATTTATGAATATCTGGAGTTCGCCATGATATCTTGAAACACCACCTTTTATCTCGATAACGTCTCCGATATTGATATTTTCATAGATACTCTGTACTTCGTCCTTATCAGAACTCCCCCAATAAACCAAAGGTATGTCTCCGGTTTTATCCCCTATCTTCAGTTTGAAAAAATATCCTTTGGTGTACTCTCTAATCGATTCCTTGTCTCTGACTGCAAAACTTTCTTCGATTTCTTCTCCTTCAACGATGTCTTCTACAAATATTTCTTTCAAATTATCACACTTCCCTGTCCAACAAACCACTTATTATTTAACTATATCGAACTGGTTAGATTTTAGCCGAGATAAATTCACCTCTTCCCTTTTCACCTATGAATTCGTTATCTTTGATCAGGTATTCCCCTCGTGACATTACGTGAATCGGGAATACAGCGTTAAACCCTTCAAATGGTGACCAACCCGCCTTAGAATGTAGGTTCTCTCTTTTTATGGACTCTATCCTTCTAAAATCGACCATTACCAAGTCAGCGTCGTAACCTTCTTTGATCTTCCCTTTTTTGACGTTAAGATATTCTGCCGGTCTTTCAGCGATGGTTTCTATTACTGTAGATAATGATATATTACCCATAGAAACGGAGTTGAGTAGAAGTGGATACATGGTTTCAACACCGGGTATACCTGGTGGAGCGTCGACAAACTCAGTTTTTTCATTTTCAAGATGTGGTGCGTGGTCACTAGCTAAAAACTCAATATCCCCTCTTTCATATGATTCCCAAAGAGCTATTTGATCATCCTGTGTTCGAAGTGGTGGATTAACTTTTCCGAAACCGCCTAAAAAGGCTTCTTCGTTTAAAAATAGGTGATGTGGTGCTACCTCAACGGCTAATCCTTGTGATTTAGCTTCCATTAAACCTTCCTTTGTGGATACGTGACAAGCACGTTTTGGTCCTTCAGGAAGATCTGATAAACTTCTAATAGAGTTTACCTCACTTTCTGGGGGGCGGAACTGATTATACCCTGGTAAATCTTCACTAGATGAACCGAAATATTGTTCATCCTCACAGTGAAATGCTATTTTCCCTCCGTTTTCAAAGACCTTTTTGATTCCATCTTCAGAAATTTCTTTTCCGATATTGGTAGATGATGAAAGATATATTTTGAATATACCAGTTCTTTCAGTTAAATCCTCAATTTCATCACCAATCAAAGAATAGAGTGCGAAATCGATACAAGATTTTTCTTTAGCGATTTCCAACTTCTTCTCAAAATTATCAAGTGTTTTAATTGGAGGATGATTGTTTGGCATGTCTGCAACAGCAGTTATACCTCCAAATGCTGCAGATTTGGAACCTGTAAAGAAATCTTCTTTTTCGGTTTGACCCGGATCTCTAAAATGGACGTGTAGGTCGATCCCACCCGGTAAGATGATCTCTTCGAGCTCTTTTACTTTTTCATTACCTTTGTAATGCTTTTTCACAAATTTTATCTTACCATCTTTAATACCAATGTATCTATTTTGGAGTTCTCCATCAATATATGCAGTCCCATGAATTATCATTTTCATTTCAACTCCTTTTTTATTATTTCTCCCACAGGCTCCTTTTCAGCGAATATTTCACCCTGGAATTTTTCTACTGAACAATCACCTTTGCGCCAACTTTTGGCCGTAAGCCCAGCCTTCCTGCAGGTGTGTGATAGGAATTCATCTTCATCCCAATCGTGCTCAACTGGAACTTGAGGAAGCAGCAGTCCTTTGTATGGTCCTCTCGATATTATCAATCCATCTTTACCGCAATTTATCTTTTGAATCAATTCATCAGGATTTTCATAATCGATCTCTTCAGGAGGGGTCAGTAGGGTTACTTCCACTACGATACCGCTCAATTCATCCTCTCCTAATGGAGGAAATCTCGGATCATTAGTGGCACTTTCAGCAGCTTTTTCTAATGCCATTTTCAACGTAAAAATGGGTTCAGGGTATCCTATACATCCTCTTAGATCTCCTGTTGGATGTTTATTTATTGTTACAAACACCCCCATCTTTTTATCGAATCTATCGGGATAATCAATATCTGGGTATTTATCTCCTTTAACCTTTGCCTCGATGATCATTCTAGCAGCTTTTACGGCTGCTTCACCTTCCTTGTCACTGAACATAATATAATGATATAATGTGAAGCGATATTTATTTTATTTGGAGTGAACATGTACATTGTTTGGAGTTGGGGAAAGAAATATGTACTGCATATCATTTTTTAACCAAAACTCTTAAATCTGAAATACTTATCCGGTGTTGAACGATATCGTTCGCTAAGGCATCCCAAAATCCTCTGGAGGACCTAACAATGGGCGTAGATGAAATCAAAAAGGTTAGAAAGGCTGAAAAAAAAGCCATCGAAAAAATAGAAAATGTTGAGAAAAAAGCTGAACAGATGCTGGAAAAAGCTAAAGAGAAGGCTAAACAGAAGAAAGAGGATGAGATTTTTTCATTAAAAAAAGAGATGGATGAGAAAAAGAAGCTAATCAAAGAGGAAACTGAAGCAAAAGCTAAAGAGATAAGAGAAGAGGGGGAAAAGGAAGCTGAAATGATACGCCAGGCTACAGAAAAAAATATTGATGAAGCAGTTTCACACGTATTAGATAGAGTAAAGGAGGTATAAGGATAATATTCCCTGAACGGATGAAAGATCTCACAATCATCGTTCATGATGACCATATAGATGATGTAGTAGATTCTTTACATGAAAGTGGACTAGCTGAGATCTCTGACGTTGAAAGGGATAGAGCAGTCGGTGAATTAGTCGAAACCGTAGGTCTTTCAGAATCACTCAGCAAATTCACTCAATATGAGATGAAGATATCATCTGTTCTAGATATTTTTAATAAAGTTTCAGAAGAAGAAAGTGCTATCTCACAGTTCTTGAATCCAGAAATGATAGAGAAGGTAAAAACGAAAAAGACTGATCTTGATGAATTATTTGAAGAAATAGATACACATATGGAAGAGTCTGGAAAAGAAATCAAAGACTTCGATAACAAATTGGTAAAAACTGAAGAAAAGATAAGTGATTTAAAGACTCTAAAAAAGGATATAGAGCTTATAAAACCGATAGATATAGATCTTTCAAACATCGGAGAATCCACATATACTATTTTCAGGATAGGAACAACTAAGAATCCCATAAAAGCTAAAAAAGCTCTTTCGGAGATAGATGGGTCTTACTTCCATACTGAACAGGTGGATGAAGAACTACATGTAGTTGTTGCTGGTGTTTTCATAAAGCAAAAAATCGAGTTTGAAAGCGCCCTCAGACAAGGAGATATACGACCACTCGATTTTAAAGGGTTGAAGGGTGGGAAACCACGCAATGTACTAAAGAAGATCAAGAAAGAGCTTAAAAAACAGCAAGATAAAAGAGCACTATTGATTGAAGAGATCCGAGATCTTAAAGATAAACATTACAAAACGTTCAAAGTTTTAAGCGAGGAATTGGAGATTTATAGGGGGAAATACGAGGTCCTTCAAGAATTTGGTAAAACAGATTATACTAGTGTTATCAAAGGATGGGTTAAGAAGAAAGACGAAAACGCTGTAAAAAAGGTCGTAGATGAGAATTCAGAGGGATATTCCACCGTAGTTGTTGATGATCCTGAAGACCCTGATGAAGTTCCAGTATCCTTAGATAACCCAAAGTTATTGAAACCTTTCGAATTACTCACAAATATGTTTGCTCCCCCGAAATACGATGAAATAGATCCTACGTTCGTTTTAGCCCCGGCCTTTGTATTGTTCTTTGGTTTGATGCTTGGCGATGTAATATATGGTTTATTGATCGTAATAGTATCTGTTCTGCTTTTAAGGGGTTTAGGCAAAATTGAGGAAGGCACGAGAAGATTTGCTTTAGTTCTTCTTTCTGTCGGACTATCAACGATATTTTTTGGAGTTATACAAGGGGGATATTTAGGTCCAGATAGAGAAACTCATCCTAATTTGATGGGGAGACTTGGACTTTCATCTTTCTTTGATAATATAACACAGATCGACACATTGGCAGGCGATGGACCACAGATATTATTGATCGTTTCTTTGTTGATAGGATTAGCTTATCTCAATATCGGTATTTTCTTATCTTTCGTTCAACATATCAAAAGGGGTAACAAGAGAGAAGTAATCTTGGATAATTTGTCTTGGTGGCTTCTACAACCTGGTGGATTTATCTTGATTTCAAGTAATTTATTTGGCTGGTATACATTCCCCGGAGAAGTATATATCGTAGCATGGGCTATCAGTTTAGCCGGTTTGGGACTTCTATTTATAAAAGCAAAAGGACTATCTTTCTTCGATTTAACAGGTTTCATAGGTGACTTTTTATCCTTCGCCAGGATTTTAGCATTAGGATTAGCTACAGCCGGTATAGCCCTAACAGTAAACGTATTATCGGATATGATAGCCTCAGCGGAGATGGGAATGATCTTAGCGGTTCCACTGATGATCGGTGGAGCTGTAGTTGGTATCAAAGGTGTTAAAGACAAAAATATAACATTCCAGGGATTAGGTGGATTTTTGATAGTGACAGGTGCTTTGGCATTTGTTAATCCGGCATATCCCTTCTATATCTTAGCACTTATAGTTATGATAGGGGGTCACATTGCAAACGCTTCATTACAGGCTTTAGGAGCATTTGTACACTCGCTCAGGCTTCAATATGTAGAGTTCTTTGGTCAATTCTACGAAGGTGGAGGTAAACCCTATTCCCCGTTCAAAGCAAAGAGAGAATATACTCAGTTGGAAGAGGAAGTGATAAAATGAATTATTCAAAGCATTTGAAAAGATATATGCAAATTTTTGGTTTGGTGGTATTTTTATCGATACTCGTATTGAGTGTCATACCTGTAGCTGAATCACAACAGAATACTTCTCAGGGAAGAGTAGATATATTATTTGACGGGGAAAATCTAGGTAATGAAACTCAGGTTTACATACCCGATACCGAAGCTGTTTCTAACAGGACAGTAGATTTTAGTTTCTCAGTATCTGGAAATTTGTCTTATGAAGATATAGACGAAGTAAAATGGGAATTCGGAGACGGAGACGAAGTAAAATGGGAATTCGGAGACGGGGATGTATCTGACGAAATGAATTTTACACATGCTTTCCAAGCACCACTAGATGGGGAGAGAATTTATCAAGTAAATCTTACCATCGAAGTAAATGGTAATATCTATGAAGATACGTTGAAAATAAGAGCAATAACTGATACAAGGGGTACTTATTTGACCGCCCTTGGTGCAGGACTTGCAGTAGGTATTGCAGGGATGGGAGCAGGTATAGGTGTTGGTATAGCCGGTGCAGCCGGTGCCGGTACCATTGCTGAGAAGCCGGAAAAGTTCGGTAAATGTTTGGTTTTCCAGGCATTACCACAAACCCAGGCTATTTATGGACTTCTAGTAGCGGTTTTACTATTACTTTTCACTGGTATTATAGGAGCCGAAGCAAATATTCCATTATCTATTGGAGTCACTTCATTAGGTGTTGGTCTTGCTGTAGGTATAGCGGGATTATCTGCAATCGGCCAGGGTATAGCTGCCTCCGGTAGTATCGCAGCTTATTCTGAAAAAGAAGAATTGTTCGGCAGGGGTATGGTGTTTTCAGTCCTTCCAGAAACCCAGGCTATTTATGGACTTCTGGTTGGAATATTGATAATGGTATTCACAGGTTTATTAGGTGGTGCACCAAGATTATTCATGGTCCAAGATAGTACGATAGGAGTTGCTTTTGGAACCGTTGCCATAGGTGCAGGCCTAGCAGTAGGAATTGCCGGCCTTTCAGGTATAGGTCAGGGTATAGCTGCCGGTGCAGGTATCGGAAGTGTTGCTGAAAGAGAAGACCTCTTTGGAAAGGGGATGGTTTTCTCTGTACTTCCAGAAACTCAGGCTATATACGGTATGTTGATAGCGATTCTACTCATGGTCTCATCAGGATTATTACAAGGTACTATGGATGCGAAACTCTTTGAAATTGCTGCTCAATTTGATATAATAAGTGTACAAAGCGTAGGACTGATCGCAGTAGGTGCAGGTTTAGCAGTAGGAATAGCCGGTCTTTCAGGTATAGGTCAGGGTATAGCTGCCTCTAGTGGTATAGGATGTGTTGCAGAAAAAGAAGAGATGTTTGGTAAGGCGATGGTTTTCTCTGTACTTCCAGAGACCCAGGCCATATACGGTATGTTGATAGCGATATTACTCATGGTGTCTACTCCTTTATTAGGTGAGGTTTCAGGTATATTGTTCTCCCTAGGATTGGTCGGTGTAGGTGCAGGTTTAGCCGTAGGAATAGCCGGTCTTTCAGGTATAGGTCAAGGTATCGCAGCAGCTAGTGGTATTGCAACGGTATCAGAGGACGAGGCCATGTTCGGTAAAGGGATGGTATTTTCAGTGCTTCCAGAAACCCAAGCCATCTACGGACTTTTGATAGCTATCCTATTGATGGTTTTCAGTGGAATACTGGGTACTGTTGCAGAACCAACCACGACTTTGCAGGGAATCGCATCTGTTGGAGCAGGCATCGCGATCGGTATTGCAGGTGTTTCTGGTGTAGGTCAGGGTATCACTTCCGGGTCAGCCATCGCAGCCGTTTCCAAACGTGAAGACACTTTTGGAAAGGGCATGATATTCAGCGTGATGTCCGAGACCTTTGCTATATTCGGGCTTTTGATAGCTATCTTTATAATTTTATTTGCTTTGATGTGAGGTGAAAGATATGACAGTGAACAAGATAATTAAAAAAATCGAACGGGAGATGAACAGGAAATCAGAGAACATTATGGAAAGAGAAAGGGAAAAAGCTAGAGAGAAAGCAAAAGAGATAAAGAAAGAGAAAGAAAGAAAACTCCAAGAGATCACCAATAAAAGAGAACGTGAAATGAAAACGATGAAGAATAAGATCATCTCACAGGCAAAACTCGATAAGCAAAAACAGAAACTAAAGGTCCGGGAAGAGATGATCGATAAGGTTTTTGAGAAGGTTTATGATGAATTAAAAAACACAGCGCCTTCCGAATATGAGAACTTTTTAAGACAAGCTATAGGGAAAGTTTCCAAAGTCCTTGGGGATGGAACCACAATCCACTGTAACAATGAAAGTGAAGATATTGTTAAAAAGCTCGCAGAGAAGATCGATCCATCACTGCAAGTAGAATCGGATATAGAGAGGATCGGAGGTATTATCGCAGAGTCAAAAAGCGGTGCTAAAATCAACATGACTTTTGAATCCAATATAGAAAGAAAGAAGAAAGAACTTAGGAAAGATATTTCAGATATCTTATTTACTGATTTAAAGGAGGAACACTGATTGATCGATGAATTGATCGACATGATGGGTTTGACAAATCTAGTCCTTGTCATCGTTGGTGTAGCCCTGCTTTTGGTCGTTCTTTTATTGATGAGCTATTTTAGGACATTGGTTGCGATTTCAAATTTTACATTTCCTAATGCCAAATTCAGAGCCCATGGAATACATTTTATAGATAAAGAAAAGGTCGATCCTATAATAGAGAGTAGGAACTTAAATGAATTCTATCAAGTTGTAAGGCAAAATGGATACGAACTACCTAAAGAGGAAACTGGAGATATCGATAAAGTTGAAAAGCGGCTTGAACTTAATAATGTTGGATATATGAAAAAGGCGTACAGATTATCTCCTCTTGAAACCAAACCTTTCGTAGAAGCTTGGCTAGTCAGATATGATGTGAAGATGGCTAAAAGAGCGATCAAACATATCGCCAAAGGAGGAGATCCTGAACAGTTAAAAAACGAATTAACTCCTATTAGGATCATAGATGACAATATTATAGATGACTTATCATCGTCACGGAATCTACAAGAAGCTATCACTCTCTTAAAAGAGACGGAATTTGGGAAGGTTCTTGGTAAAGAAGAGTGGGGCGAAGATTTCTTTAAATTGGATGTAGAATTAGACAAGTTTGCATACGATAGGTTGAGAAAAGCAGTCACAAATGTAGAGAGTGAACAGAGAGCACCGGTAAAATACTTCTTTGGAAGATACACGGATTTACTCAATCTTAAAATGGTCATTCGGGGTGTAAGAGAAGGTATGGACAAGGAATTGATGCAGGGCTATTTGCTCCCTTCTGGTAGAGAACTAGAGGACTGGAAATTACAGCAGATGTTGGAATCCAACAATTTAGAGGAATCTTTAGTTGAATTAGAGGGGACTTCATTCGAGGATATACGTAAGGAAGCTGCTTCGAAGAGTCATTTTGAAATTGAAAAATATTTAGATAAGGAACTTTTAAAGATCGTATCAGAAGTTATGAGCCAACAAGTTTTAACTGTTGGACCGTTATTAAAATTCTTAGTGGGTAAAGAAATCGAATTGAGGAATCTGAAAATATTGGTAAGGGGACTCAAAGAGGGTTTTGAACCGGATAGGATCAGAAAAATGTTGGTTTTGGAGGGATACGATTGAGAAGAAAAGTAGTCGTAGTCGGGGATGAGCAGATGGCATTGGGTTTTTCATTAGCTGGTGCAGATGAATCTTATACTCCCGAGGACGAATACCAGACTATCAAATTGATAGATAGATTGATCGAATCTCCTGATATAGGTGTAGTATTATTATCGGAACGCATGGCTGAAAACATTCGAGACGAGCTTGAAAGGATATCCGAGAAAAAGGATCTATATCCCGTGATAATCGAGATCCCAGATAAAAAAGGTCCGTTAGAAGATAGAGAAGATCCATTGAATAAGAAGATCAGAAGAGCTGTAGGAATAGATATAACGTCAGAAGTGGTATGATATTATGATAAATGAATCTGAAGAAAGTATTAAAAAGATCTCAAAACCTGGAAAGGGCGAAGAAGGAAGGATCATCA
>JAFDTG010000109.1 GCA_019594235.1 Candidatus Saliniplasma halalkaliphilum
ATCAGTCGTATCTGGATGGATGAAAACCGGTGAGAAAACGGTGTTCCTTCAGGATTCGAACTCCCTGATAATGCCTACGGATGAACTGGTAGAGATATTGGAATATTTGATGAAATCATTTCCATCTATCGAGAGGATCACTTCCTATGCACGGTCGGATACCATAGTGAGAAAGAAGCTGAGCGAGTTGGAAAGGATCAGAAAAGCTGGATTGACAAGACTGCACGTGGGATTGGAGAGTGGTGACGATGAAGTGCTCAAGCTTGTTTTAAAAGGGGCGACTGCAGAACAGCATATCGAAGGTGGGAAAAAGGCCAAGGAAGCTGGATTCGAACTCTCCGAGTACGTTATGCCCGGATTGGGTGGGAAGAAGTTTTCCAAACAGCATGCCCTTAACACCGCTAAAGTTCTGAACCAGATCGATCCCGACTACGTCAGGATGCGTCCACTTTACGTTTATCCCGGGAGTGATATCTACAAGATGATAGAACAAGGTGAAATTCAGGTCAACTCAGCTCATGAGAGATTGGAAGAGATCAATATCATGGTCGATGAACTCGACGTTAATTCAAAACTCTGCTTCGACCACAGTTGGAACAGCTGGAGGAACAAGGATGGAGGTTTACTCTTCGATATGGATTACGAGGGATATCAGTTACCTGACGATAAGAAAAAAGTGTTGAAGTTGGTTGAAGAGGGATTAGACATCAGCGAAACTCGTCATCAAAATTCTTTGTTCTAAAACCGAAAATTTAAACAGTGACCTATTCTGCTTCTGGCATATCATGAAAAACGACAAACTTCACGTAAACCTTTCATCCAAATACAGATGGATCATACTTTCTTTACTGTTTTTCACTATCTTAGTGGCCTTTATGGGAAGATTGAGCACCTCTGTAGCTCTTGATCAGATAGGTGGAGAGCTCGTATGGTCTAGGGCTGAACAGGGCTTCCTTGGAGGTGTTCTTATGGGTATCTTCATGGTGCCCTACGGCTTTTCGAACATATTTTTCAGTCCCAAGATCGACGAACATGGTTCTAAGATCATCCTTTTTGGGTCAATGACAGGATGTTCTCTAGCCGTGTTCTTGGGAGCTTTTTTCGGCGATAATTACATATTATTCCTCCTTTCCCGCATGCTCCTCGGTCTGTCCCAGGGAGTGATGTACCCATTGGCAACGAAAGTCATCGCTGGATGGTTCGGAGTGAAAGAGAGAGGAAGGGCGAACTCGATCTTCATGATCGGGGCACCTATAGGTATAGCCATATCCCCTATCATCATGAGTCCTGTGATACAGGCATTGGGTTGGCAGTACTCGTTTTATATGGTGGCGATCATCGGTTTTATCTTGGCGGTACCCATATTCATTTTCATAACTGACTCACCCAAGTCTAAAGATGATCCTGGTAAAACTGTGAAAAAAGATATCGACCTTATGAAAGCATTCAAAGAACTGCTGCACGACCACGATTTCAGACAGATAACCGTGGGTTTTACAGCGGTCAACACGGTCTTCTGGGGTACCACACTTTGGGTGCCATCATATCTCGAACAAACCACCGGTTTGAACCTGGGAGATAACGCGTACATGGCTGCGATACCTTACATAGGAGCACTTTTAGGTATGTTGATAGGATCATGGGTGAGTGACTTGAAAGGAAATGCAGATGGGATAATCATGTTCTCACTGTTAACTTCTGGATCGATGATAATAATCCTTACATTTTCACCGATACCAGGTTCTGAGATGGCTATTTTCTTACTATTCCTGGTTTTCTTAACAGGTCAATTAGCACCTCCTCTGTTCTTCACAAAACTTCAGAACAATATAGATGGAGATGAACTAGGTTCTGCAACCGGCTTGATGAACGGCATCGCCAACTCATTTGGAGTTATGGGTCCAGTGAGCGTCGGAGTCATGATCGCCTTGACGGGTTCCTACGGTCTTGGACTCATAGTTCTTTCTGTTATCGCTTTTGCTGGGTTGATCGGATTTAGACACTCTTTATGAAATGTTTCAACAAAAGCATAAAATTGATTAGTAATCGAAGTTTACAGATACCATGAAAAGAGGGATAGATACTTCAAAAGAGTACTCTCTCAAATTGGATGATAAAGACCCTTTATCAAGATATAGAGAAGAATTTTACATACCTGAAAGTACAGTTTATCTGAACGGAAATTCTTTAGGTCTGTTATCTAAAAGAGCTGAAGAATCTGTGGTGAAAGTCAAAGAGGAGTGGAAGGAGTTGGGTATTCAAGGATGGACTGAAGGTGAAACACCTTGGTTCTTCATGGCTGAGACCCTCGGTGAGATGGTGGCTGATATAGTAGGGGCTGAGTCTAAGGAAGTTGTGGCGACCGGTACGACTACAGTGAACATCTACTCCCTGGTATCTACACTTTACAAACCCGATGATAAGAAAGATAAGATACTAGCAGACGAACTGAATTTTCCCACCGACATATACGCCCTCGAAGGCCTCTTGGAGTTGAAGGGTTTTGATCCTGAAAAGAAACTCAAGCTCGTACCAAGTTCAGACGGTGACACGCTGGATGAAGATAAGATCGTGGAGATGATGACAGACGATGTTTGTCTTGTCCATCTACCCTCGGTACTTTACCGCAGTGGTCAACTTCTAGATATGAAATATTTAACGGAACAAGCACACGATAGAGATATCATGATCGGGTTCGACTGCAGTCACTCTACCGGTGTTATACCTCATGAATTGCACGAGTGGGATGTGGATTATGGGATGTGGTGCGGGTACAAGTACTTGAACGGAGGACCTGGATGTTCTGCTTTCTTGTATATCAATGAGAAGCACTTCGACAAAGAGCCGAAACTGAAAGGATGGTTCGGGTACGAGAAGGAGAAACAGTTCGAACTAAATCTTGATTTCGTTCATGAAAAAAGTGCAGGTGGTTGGCAGATCTCATCTCCACCTATACTTAGCAGTGCGCCGTTGTTGGGTTCTCTGGAAATCATCCAAGAGGCAGGGTTGAAAAAAATCCGTGAAAAGTCCAAGAAGATCACAGACTACTTTATTTATTTGGTCGATAAAGTTTTGAGCGAAGGACCATATGGTTTCGGAGTGATCTCACCTAGAGACGCTGAACATAGGAGTAGTCACGTAGCTGTTAAACATGAAAAGGCTGACACTATCAGCAGTCTGCTCAGGGA
>JAFDTG010000069.1 GCA_019594235.1 Candidatus Saliniplasma halalkaliphilum
ATCTTCGATTGCTTCTAAAACTAGTTCTCTCACATCTTCGATTATCTTACTTTCTTCCATCTCCAATCCTACCGGATTGTAATCTTTGTTCAAAGTGTTGACCTCGTGACTATCGGTGGTAGTGACTTCCGAATTCGAGACGATGTCGGAGATGTTGTCCTGTATCTCCTCCCTTATACCTCTTAACATATTGTTCCCATCTACAAGGATCAAAGCATTTTTCTCTCCATCTATTTCGAACACTGATACTTTGATTCCCTCTCCAGCTATACCTTTGGATTTGGAGTATCCTTTCTTTGAGGCTACACCCATCTTGATTCTTCCTTTATCTTGACCATCCATATTACTCAATGTACTTTTCACCCTTTCTAAAATAGCACGATATCTGGTAGATGGATAATATATCTCAGTACAGCCTTTTTTAACACAATTATGTGCATCAACGAAACCTATTTTTTCAAAACCGGATTCTTGTGCTTTCAGTTTGACTATCTTACCGACGGAGGCGTCGATATCTTCCGTCGGTCTAGGTGAAAACGAAGCGGTCATGAACAAACCATCACCGAACATCTGGTAACCGATGGATACACCGCTATCATCAAAATAGAATTGAGTTCCATGTTCTTCATATTCTAAGTTATCCATCTTTTCTAAGATGTCTTTAGAGATCTTACTACAGTCTTCCTTTATGATGGGGTTCAGCATGTGGGTTGAAGGTCCGTGGAATGTAAATATTTCACCGTACTGCTCTAAATCTTCTGATAATATCTCAGGTAAGTTTGATCCAGCTATACCTTTAAGCGGTCCAGGATGAAGGTTTGGTATTATGAACAAAGCTTTGACTTTGTTGTCATCCTTGAAAGAGAAGAAAGTGTACTCGATATCAGCTCTTATCTCGTTCTTTTTGAATATCTCTTCCAATCCCTTCTTACCCTTCTCTTTTTCTATAAATAGTTGGAAAGATGTCCGTATAAGATCCATAGTTGACGTATCGAAATTTGTTAAGAAAGGTCGGTTCATGGAGGCGATAAAGGCTTCAATAGAAGTCAAAGAAATAAGTGCGATCAAAGAGAATAGTACCAGTTCATAGGTTCCCAAAGGTAAGAACAGGTGGATGAATGGAAGAGCTATCAAGGAATTAAAGAAGGTGTATGGTATCGATTTTACAGCATCTGAGATGAAGATACCTCTGAAGATCACATATCTAAAAGAAATGGTCACACCGTAGGAAACGATCAAAGCTACCTTGATGTTAGTACCAAAGTTGATGTAGAACATCATCAAGACTGCGACTGTTCCCAGTGTGACCAGAGCCATCAAAGCGGATTGTCGAATATTAACTTTCTCTTGGTAACCTCGCATCACCGGTATCGTTACCGTTGAGATAAAAGCAGGTAAGAAAAAGAAAGATGAAGCCTGTATAAATCCATCAAGAGAAAAAGGTAATACCAAAATGAATAAGATAGATGTGATGAGAACCATCAATAGGATCTGTATGGCCAGGTTTGGGCATCTGATAAATCTTAGACTATATTTGCGTTCTTGAACTAGGACTGTTTCTTCCTGCTCTACTCCTTTATCGCTGATATTATCCCCATTAATTTATTTTCGAGTTTCTCAGACTCTTCTATGACGGTACCTGTAACGATTATATCAGCTCCTGCCTTTACTAACTGTTTCGCATCTTCCGGTGTTCTGATACCGCCACCCACTATAAGTGGTATATCGATATTTTCTTTAACAGATCTTATGATATTGGTTGGTACAGGTTCTGGTGCTCCCGAACCGGCTTCTAGATAAACTAATTTCATGCCTAAATATTGGGCTGCGAGACAATAGCTTACTGAAATTGATGGATCGTTTCTTGGTAATAGATCAGCTTTGCCGACTCTTCCAACGGTCATACCAGGTTCTACGATCAGATAACCCATAGAAAGTGGTTCTATGTTCATCTTTTTGATTATGGGTGCCCCTATAACCTGTTCTCCGACGACCTTGCCGAGGTCTCTTGAATTTAGCATACTCATGAAGTAGATGGCGTCAGCATGTTGTGAAATAGTCGATGCTCCACACGGGAATAAGATCGTTGGCAGGTCCGTAGATTCTTTAATATGTTTCACTGTCATATCCAATTGTTCTTTCTTGATACCTGTAGAACCGCCTATCATTATGGCATCACTTCCACAGGCTTCTAGAACTTCTGCGATCTCACCGGCTTCTTCTGGCTCCTGCTCATCCGGGTCTATAAGGCCCATATGGAGTTTTTCTTTGCTGACCATGTCATATATGTAATCCATCACTTTCATACGAATTCACCATCTAATTAACAAATAAATATATCAATTTTTGTACTCTATACGATATTACCTCATGGGATTTTAATCAGTGATATATATATTCTACCATTCTAAGTAAATATTGGATAGGCGTCTACAACAGTAATATTTTAATATTAAACCATTATAGAGATAGCAGAACCTTTCTAAAATGCCCTGGTAGTGTAGTGGCCCATCATGTGGCCCTGTCGAGGCTGCGACTCGGGTTCAAATCCCGGCCGGGGCGTATTCTTTTTCATTTAGAGGGATTTGTTTCACGAGTTAATTATTTTAGTTGGATCTGTCAATAATTACTTCTTCTCGGCCTATACTGTTCCCTTCTTATCTTTTCTACTTTGATTACATAAGTATCTGCCCAACCGTCACCAAAACGTTGATCATCCCATTTTATAGCTTGACTACTTAGATAGGCGTATATCTGACCGATTACTGGTATGACCCAGATAAGTTTTTCCAAGTTCCGGATGAAAGCTTGTTTGAAAGTGATCTGATCCCCATTCCTATCTACTACTTTGATCCCTGCAAAACTCTTTCCTGCGGTGTTCCACTTTGCTTCAAAGATGGGATAATAGAGGATTTGTGGAATGAAAAGTGCTACTACTACTCCGATTATCATTTGATAAGTTTCATCAAGATGAACTAAAGATAAAAACAGTATCGGCAGCGTAATGAAAATTCCGATTACAATAGCGTCGATCCTGAAAGCTAGATATCTAGAATAAAACCCAGCGTGTTTAAAGTCCGAAGTATCGATATCTTTGTTTTCTCCCTCGGTCATGCATTTTTTATTATATAATAACATTATTTATGACTTTTGAAATTATTAGAAATCGCTTCGATAATAAAATATACTGCTTTCTAGTTATAGAAGACAACAAAGACGAGGGACCTATGAAAGGAACTGTCAAATTCTTTGATCCGTTGAAAGGGTACGGTTTCATCAAACCGGACGATCATTGGAAAGACCATTTCGTCCACCGGAACGAATTGGTGGAAGGTGTTGCACTGGATCAAGGAGATAGAGTGGAGTTCGATAGTGAGCGTGGGGAACGTGGTTTTAAAGCTGTGAATGTTAAGGTCATAGAATGATGTGTGGCTTATTGAAAATTCGTTAACTACGATTAACGTTTTTACCTATTTAAAAAGAAGCGGTTCCGATGATTATTTCAACTGAGAATCGATTATCACGTTCTGCTGCTTTGACCATTCCTTGTCTGAGTGTTCCTTTACGTATTTAGCCCAGAGTTTGACAAATTTTCTTCTCTGTTTTTTATTTATCTCTTTTTTCTTCTCAAGATTCTCTAATTTCATTTAATTTCACTCCGACATCTAATCTTATACAAAGCTTCTCAACCTTTTCCATATCGAGTTCATCCTTGAATAGTTCATAGATATGTAAGGCATCCTCGAAGTCTTTCTCACTGCCCAAGTAGAGTTTATAGGCTATCTGAAGTTCAAGAGGACTGATATATAGTGGATTCGAATCTATTTCAACCATTATCTTGTTATCCAATGCTTGTTTTTCAAATTCATCTTGTGCAAAACGCACTTCGAAGTTCGGTATAATTTTATCTTTTTCTGCAAATCTAACTGCTAATTCATCCTTTAACATATCAAAGATTTCATTCTTTGAGGAATTGATACACCAGTACCCTTCTTCTGTTAATCTTTCTACTAGTTTTTCTGTTTCTTTTTGTTCAAGTTCTTCTATGATAACATCTACGTCTTCCGTACCTCTTGATCTCCCTAACAAAATGGCTATGTAACCGCTGACCAGTACATATTTTAAATTTGAATCATCAAGTACTTCTGTAAATTCTATAACTTTTTTGTCAAGTAAAGACAATTCTTTGTCGGTTTTCAACACGTTTCCCTCGTACTTCATAACGTATAAGTTTAGGTCTGGATTTTATTTAACAGTTTTGTTACGAAAGATAAAGTTTGAGTTATTTATTCACCAAACTTCTTCTAACTCCTTCAGTCCAGTCAAATAATCTTCGTAGCTTATATTGGCAGAGAGACCAAAATCGTGTAGTAAGTCCATGAATTCCGTAAGTGGAAGTTCTAATTCATCGGCAGCTTTACCTAGAGTCCACCAACCCGTTTTATTGTAGTAAAAACAAGATATATTGAATATTTAATGTAGTTACCACAAGATAGTCATGTGATTGATGGAGAAAGATAATGTCCCAAAAAACTGATCGGTCGTTTCCCGATTTTACATGAAGGCAACCTGGTGGTGATGATAACAAGATCGGACCTCGTTCAGACCTACAAGATACGGTCAGAGATCAGCAAGTATGGAGAAAACGTATAACTCAACGTTCTCGTTCTAATAATTCCCCTGGGATATCATGTAATAGTTCTTCCAACAGTTCTTCGAGATTTTGGTTCTCGTACTCTTTGTATACCCCACTTGTAGATGCTTGAAGTTTGGCGGTATAGGTTTCTCCATCATCATTTATCTCAACGGAACAGATCGTTTCTTCTTTCATCTTTTCACCTATGAGTCGTATAGTGGTATTATATTATTAATCCTTTTCCGATTCTAGATCTAATCTTTTCTTCCTGGACATGAAAGCCTGATATTTCGGGTCCCTGTTCCTCTGCAACTTTTTCTCTTTATCCTCAAAGATCCTCTTCTCTAGACTATCGAGAGCTTTGTCCATAGCCTTCATCATGTTCCAGTCCACTTCTTTGGCGTAGTACATACCGTAGTCGGTTGAGAACCGTAATCTCACACTGTACTTGGTCTGAGTGCCCCCTTCCTGATGGGACACGACATGAACATTCAAAACCAGGGGATTGAGAACCTTGTTCATCTTACTCAAGGATCTCTGGATGTCATCATACATCTGATCGTAAACTTCGTGATTACCCTTGAGACCGGATATCTGTACGAAGACCTGATCGGTTTCACGGAAGCTCGTGATCATCTCTATCAGGTCGAATTGTGTAAAGACACCTTTTATCTCGTCCCCATCGATGGCTACGAGTGTGGATATATCCTCTTCGTTCATCTTTTCAGCCGCATCATAGATCATCGTGTTCGGTGTTGTAGTGATCGACGGCTCGGACATCACACTGTCCACCTCTACATCACTTCGAGGGGAATCTATCTCACCGGACATGTTACCTTTCTCTTCTCTATCGATCGGTCTTTTCACCTTATCTAAGATATCCTGGATGCCCACCATGCCTATAAGTATTCCATGTTTATCCACGACCGGGAGCACTCTGACATCGTATCTCTCCATCATCGCTTTGGCTTTACCGACATGCTCGTCATTCCTTATGGTCTCCGGATCCGGTGTCATATGGTCCTTCACCATGGTCTTCTTCAGTTCCTCTATGGAGGGGATGATCCTGCTTATATCCTTTCTACTTATGAATCCCTCGTATTCTCCACTTTCTGAGGTTACTGGCACTCCTCGGTAGCCTGACGAAAGGAGCATCTCACATACCCTAACCAGTGAATCTTCCAGGTTAACCTCTGGAGGTGGGTTCATCACGTGTCTTATTTTAGTTGAAAATGAGAGATTCCTTCTATCTATGAAGGTGTTATCACTGACGAATCCTACTACCTCTTCATCCTCTACCACCGGCAGCTCTTCCAGATTATGTTCTCTCATCATACCTATAACGTCTGAGATCGTCTCATCAGGTTTGGTATAACGTAACTTTCCACTCATCACATCTTTAGCCTTTATATCTCTAATATGAGTCATTTCTTTCACCTCGACCTATATTTGTATAATTGTTTCTAAATATTTAAGAGTTTTCCTCTATTCTAGAAAACTGAGTATCGAAAATCATCCTGCTATCGTAGTTTTTTCTTTCTCTATCATCGTCAAAGTGCCCGTCGTTTAATTTGGAATTTCACTTTCTAGATTTGCACCTAATTTTTCACTAAATTGCACCTAATTTTGAAATAAAGGGATATACCCAAAAAGCCATTGTATATTAGTCCTGAAAAGGGGGACGATAAAGGTGATCAAATATGGAAAAAGAAATTGAAACAGAAATGAATCCGAAAGTCAAACTGAAGGTTAAAAAGAGTCCTATCAGATTCGAGGGTAGTGTCCGGGTCCATGATTCCATTCTCAATAAATTGGGATGCGAGGAAAAGGACCAAATTGTTCTGATGAATGACGATGATAAACAGATACTGAATACGATTTATGCAGACGAGCTTGTCGCAAAAGATACGGTGATACTCAGAACAGAGGCCATGGAGGATCTGGATGTGAAAGAAGGAGACGAGGTCACACTGCAGGTTAATAAAGAAATTATTGAGGAGCTGAAGAACAAGGCCGGTGACTTCAAAGACGACGTCAAGGAAAAATCCGGCGACTTCAAAGACGACGTCAAGGAAAAATTTTCCAAGGACGAAGATAAAGATGAAGATAAGGAGGAATGAATATGACAGGAATTAAGGAAAGAATTGGTGGATATTTTAGAGATAACCCGGTTACCACGAAAAGAAAGGTGGATAATTATCTCACCGAGAATCTTCCGCGGTTGGCAAGGGAGTACAAGCTTGCTTCCGAGAAGGATATTGCGCCAATAGACGAAAAGATCGAGGATCACGACAAATCAATTAGTGAATTGGAAAAATGGAAAGTCGATGTAAAGGACAGAGTTTCCACACTTAAGAAGAGAGTGGAAAAAATAGAAATTACAACAGGAGGCGGGAAGTAATGGAGCCCTTGACGATATTAGCATACGGATTGTCTATCTTATTTGTGGTGATGGTATGGCTACTAGCGTTTCTAGTATTTATCAGACATATAAGAAAGAATAAGGCAATGAAGGAATTAGAAATTGATCACATCTCGCTGTATTTTGACGATTATTTTCCTACAATCATAAAGAATTTCGACCTGGTAAAGAAATCAAAATTCGACAAATGGTCCAAATCTATAGGGAAGCGTTTGAATACGGTCAGTGGCAACATTTCCACAATTGAGAAATTCAGAAAGAATTTCGACCCCAGGCTGAAGACCCTGGAGAAACAGGTGGATGAGCTAGAGGACACCTCATCCTGAATAAAAGGAGAATGTGATCAATGATAGAAGCACTCGGTAATTCACTCTCCATCCATGCGTATGAGATATTCGTGATGATAGCTATAGTGGTTATCATCTATTTTGTTTCTACGCTGATCCGTACATACATCGACAACAAAAACAGCGTTAAAATGGCTGAATTTGCAATCAAGGGTGAAAAATTGGATATGGTAAAGAAGCAAACAGTGCTTCGGGAGTTGTCCGATGCCGCTATAGTGTTGACCGACAACGAAAAGGAGAAGTTGGATGCCATCAATGAAGACGTTTCCGTTCTCTCGAGAAAGAACATCTCACTCATGAATGAGGTTGAATCGAGAACATCCCGTCTGGAACGGGGAACCGATATGGCCATGATGAAAAAACAGATAGAAAAGATAAGGGATCAGGAAAATAAATTATTTGGAGTAAAAAAAAGAAAAAAACAAAGGAGATGATTAAATGGAAGTAGATGCATATGGTAATGAATTTGAGGGCGAGAATGCCGGTGAATCGATGTGGGAGAGCTTCAAAGATATGTTCTCCACCGGCAGTGAGTATGAAGACATGACCGCAGATGATTTTCAGTATGAAAGAAAATTATTTGATAGAAAGATCGAGGCGTTCCTTGACAGTAACTTCACATATTACGCCCGTGATTTCGGAATACTCGATGAAATGGCCTTGGAAATGAGAGA
>JAFDTG010000115.1 GCA_019594235.1 Candidatus Saliniplasma halalkaliphilum
AGTAGTTGTTTTACTTTGTTTTGCTGCAAAGAGTACTGCCTCAGCTATCTCTTCAGGTTCTGTGACTTCACCTTGGTCAAATTTCTCTTTATATGCTTGTCCAGCTTCATCAGGTATTTTAGTTCTAACTTCGGAGGGGTTGATTAAAGTGACCGCAACATCATGTTTTCCAACGATAGATTCGACACTATGAGCAAAACCTTTGACCCACCATTTGCTCGAACAGTAAATAGGATTGAATGATCTGGGATGATTCGAATCAAAGCTTCCGATGAAGATCAGGTTCCCTTTTGACTTTTTTAAATGGGGTAAAGCTGCTTTTGTTGCATAAAACGTTCCGTAAACATTAGTTTCCATGACGTCATCAAAATCTTCGCTAGAGAAGTTCTCAAGCTGACCATACCTGATGATGCCAGCGTTGTTGACTAGAATGTCTAACCGTCCCATTTTATTAACGCACTTTTCGACCATCTCTTTCACCTGCTGTTCATCTCTGATATCCGTGGGGACGGTCAATATTTTGATATCGGATGTCTTGGATCGAATCGATCTTTTAACATCGTTCAATTTAGTTTCAGTCCTAGAAGCTAATACAAGGTTGCAGCCTTCTTCAGCGAACTTTTCAGCTACCGCTTTACCTATACCCGAGCTAGCCCCTGTGATTATTGCGGCTTTGCCCTCCAAATCTTCATTTTTACTCACGTACATCACCTCACAATAAATCTAATTCATTCAACTCTTTCTTCAATAAAGTGATTTCTTCCTGTGAGAAAGGTTCTAAAGGTTTTCTAACTTCTCCAAAATCCAACCCTCTCAATTTCAATGCTTCTTTCACTCCGGATAGATAAGGGCCTTTTTTCATAGCATCACTGATCCTAAGAACTTTATCTTGTGCTTCCTTGGCCTTTTGGAGGTCACCTTTTACGAAATGATCGTAAATCGATGAAACCAGTTCTGGAAAAGCGTTACCAGCAGCAGTTACAGCACCACTTCCACCCATTGTGAGGTAAGAATAGATCAATGAATCATTACCACCGAAGAACTGAAGATCATTTATCTCTTCAACAGCAGAGTAAAAGAAGGCTAGGTCTCCTGAGCTGTCTTTCAGGGCAGCTACATTATCGATCTTTGATATTTCTTTCAAAGTTTCCATATCTAAATCATTTCCAGTCCGTTGTGGTATAGAGTAGATGAATATGGGCAAACTGATCTCTTTGGCTATATCTTTAAAGTGTTTAACTAAAGATTTACTAGGAGATGGGAAGTAGTATGGGACGATTACATGCACTCCATCTGCACCATTTTGTTCAGCCCATCTTGAAAGTTCGATTGTCTTCTTAGTGCTGTTGCACATCGTTCCTGCAATAATCGGAACTTCACCATCTACATGTTCAACTGATAATTCTATGACCCTTTTTTTCTCTTTCATATCTAATAGTGGTGCTTCACCGTTCGTTCCTAGTAGGTATATTCCGTGTATGCCTCCATCTATGAGAAAATCTAAGAAATCGATAAGTTTAGGTTCATCGAGATTTTCATCTTTGTCAAATGGAGTAATGGCGGCAGGATAAATGCCTTCGAACTGATTCATCATCTTGTGCATACACATCAACTGAAAGCTTCTTTCTGGATTTTTATCAATTCCTTGATACCTTTCTCCGCATAGTCCAGCATCTTATCATGCTGTTCTCTGGTGAAAACGGACTCCTCACCGGTTGCCTGGATCTCAACATATTTTCCATCAGTATCCATCACAACATTCATGTCTACTTGGGCGGAAAAATCCTCTTTATAAGCAAGATCTAACAAAATTTCATTTTTTACTAAACCTACACTGGTGGCTGCTACCTGTCTGATTATTGGATCTTCATCAAGGGAACCATCTTCAATCAATTTATTTATCGCCAATCTTAAAGCCACCCAGCTGCCCGTGATCGATGCTGTCCTAGTGCCGCCATCAGCTTGTATTACATCACAATCGATCCAGATAGTTCTAGGCCCTAACTTTTTAAGGTCTAAACAGGTCCTTAAGGCCCTTCCGATCAATCTCTGGATTTCCTTGGTTCTGCCTTTAGCCCCTCTTCTTTCACGTCGGATCCGGCTTTCACCACTTCCTGGTAGCATACCGTATCTTCCAGTCAACCATCCCTGTTCCATCTCGTCGTTGTTTTGGATCCAGGGGGGTAGACTTTCTTCAACCATAGCAGTACATATCACTTTGGTTTTCCCAGTCTCTATCAAAGCCGAACCAGTGGGATTTTCTAAATAATCCGGGGTTATCTTGGTTTCACGTATCTGGTCATTCTCTCGTTCTTGTTTTACCATGAATACACCTATCCAAAAAATTGTGTACACTGATTTAAACCTTGGGTCAAAAAGGAAAACTTCTATATCTGAAAAAC
>JAFDTG010000022.1 GCA_019594235.1 Candidatus Saliniplasma halalkaliphilum
GTTCAGGAGATATTGTAACTATTACCCATAACGAAGACGAAAATAGGCTTATAATGGAAGTGGATAATATTACACAAAAGATGCCACTGTTAGATACTGCTGGAATGACTGATCCAAATGTTTTCCTAGGATCGTTAAATTAATAGGTAAATCTAGTTGTGGTACGTTTGGATCAGTCATTCCAGCAGTATCTAACAGTGGCATCTTTTGTGTAATATTATCCACTTCCATTATAAGCCTATTTTCGTCTTCGTTATGGGTAATAGTTACAATATCTCCTGAACCGGCTAGTTTGAGGAATTGATCGATTTTTGAAAGGTTCAATCCCAATTCTGTTTCTTCAGCATCGTAACTTTCGAAAGCATCCTTACTTAGGCTCAAATCGACCATCGCCACGTGTGCAGGATCAACTGCTTTCAAAGAAACTCCTTCTTTATCCAAATTTAGTTTTACTTCATCCACTATCGTTCCAACTATTTCAATCAAGTCTTTCAATATCTCTGATTTGATTTCAGCGTTTAACATGGTAGTCCCCTTAGGAAAAAGAGTATTTCATCTCGGCATATAAGGATTATGGTCGTTAAATATCATTTGTCCCCATAAATTGATGTAAGATATGATAAGTTTGGTAAAGGTTTATAGGGTATAAATCCCATTATAATACTGTTATGGACCTAGACATGGATATGGACCTAAGATGGGGTGATCTACATGCTCCGACCAAACGATTCTCCACTTATGGAGGTATTCGTAAAGTGGTCCGTGATCTAAATACCGCACCTCTTAGACAATATCAAAAGACCGAGGTTTTGAAAAATGGTATCTATATTGAGAGGGGTATAAGAAAAAAGTATGGTTCTAAGACAAGTTTGGTTGATAAAATAAAGAGATATCTAAATCCATACGTTGACAAAGCCTTTGGCTGTCTACAAAGAAAGATATCTCCACCTTCTGGAGAAGTTGTAGAAGATGTCACTAAATCCTATGTTTTAAATACAACTGAAAGTGATTTTGATTATTTAGATGAAACCATAAAAGATTATTATAGTGATGAAGCAGATACTGTATACGCGGTTTGTTATTCTCTTAAACGTAGTCCCGTTGAAGACCTAAAAAAGTCTTCAGAGATACTTACTCAGAAATACATAAAAGAAAGTGTTAATGATTTAGCTAGAGATGATATAGGTTCGGGTGTGACTCATCTTATGATCACATCAGATGGTGAAGGAAGAAAATCTAGATCTTTAGAAGAGGCCCATGATGTTTCGATTTTCGCTTGTGAGAACATACCTAAAAACAGTTATTGGTTAACAAGCCCAGCTTCCTACAAGATGATGTTGAGTGACCCTGTATGGAACAGAGATTTGAGTAAAAGGGAGTTATATGAAATGATTAAAGCTATTAGCTCCGTGGATTTCAAACTTGACTACTGGGATAAACGGTTTCTGAAAGGGTATGATAATGTTGACAAAGTTTTGAAAAACTTTGGTAAGTTTGCTCTAGAAAATTATGATAGTCCAAGAAACATAGAGTTCATGCTCGACATGACAAGGATTTATCCTGAAAAAGCAGGTAAAATCGCAGAGGATATCTACAAAGAACTCTCACATAAAAATTTAGGTTATTTTTCTTTTGAAAAACACGCAGAAGCGATAGTAGAAAGTCATATGGCATGAATTTTTTATTCAATCATATTGATTTGATGTAAGCTAGTAAGTTCTTAAGGTGTATCTCGTCGTTTGATCCTTCCAATATGTTATAATCAACTTCTGCCATCTTCTTAACGATCTTCATTCTGATTTTATCATCCATCGGTATCTTGAATAACTCTTCATGCAGTCTGATTAGAAGTTCTTTACCTGACAATCCCTCATCGATCAACAATTCGTACAACTTTTCTCTGACATCTAGAAAATCTTTTCGGAACGAATCTTTTAAAAGCTTTTTTATATCATCTGAACCAGTTAATCTGTTGTATCTTATCAACTCTTCCTCTGTGATCTTATCAGATGATGACGCACAGAGTTGTAAAAGATTAGTTATCTTCCTTAAATTCCCTCTTCCATAGTTTATCAAAAATTTGATCGCTTCGTCTTCAACTTCTATATTTTCATTTTCAATTATTCTCATTATCCAAGATTTAACCTCTCCCTTACTTGGAGGTCTAAAATGTAGTTGTACACATCTTGATCTTATTGGATCAATTATCTTTGACGAATTGTTACAAGAAAGCACGAATCGTACATTATCAGAATATTTTTCCAATATTCTTCGAAGTGCGGCTTGGGCTTCATCGGAAAATGTTTCAGCCTCATCGATAAATATGATCTTAAAATTTTTCTCCGTTAAAGAGGTGGTCATTGCAGCATTTTTTATTTCTTCTCTTACTGCCTTTATCCCCCTCCTATAACTTACGTTAAGTTCTAAAAAATTACCCTTCCAGTTTTTTCCGTATATCTCTTTAGCGAGAGCCATAGTAGAGGTGGTTTTACCTACTCCCGAAGGCCCAACTAATAAAAGGTGCGGGAGACTCCCACTTTCTTTGTATTTTTTTAACTTTTCAACTACCTGATATTGATTAACAATATCATCTAGCGAATCAGGTCTGTACTTCTCTGTCCAAAGTTCGTCCATTATAGCCCAACAAAGGACTGAGATTAATTATAATTTACGAACCTAAAGTTATTCAAATCTCATCGATTAGAATGACGGTTAAATCATTCACGTTAGTTTTACTTTCAAATTCGATAGAATCGCCTAGGTAATCGAAAAATCTCTGGGAATCATGTTTAGCTAACAATTTTTCAGCATCAAGTTCACATCGTTTTATAGATGTAGTATCCGCTATCGCTCCGGCTTTACCCACTCCATCGGTCCCATCGGAGTCTACACTTGCAGCGACTATATTTTTCTTATTTCTCACTTCTAAAGCAAAACTCAATACGAATTCCCGATTAGGACCTCCTTTAATTTTTTTGGAGTTTTCACCTGAAATATCAACAGTTGTTTCTCCACCGATCAACAAAGCAGCTGGAGGTTTTAAAGGATTTGAAGAATCTTGGATCTCTTTAGCTATACCCGCAAAAGGTTTTGCAATTTCTTTAGCTTCTCCAGTATTTTGAGATGTCAATATCTTAGTGTTGAAACCTTCTTTTGCACCGATCCTTTTCATCTCCCTTAATGCTAGCAAGTTATTTCCTATCAAATAATTGTCCGCATCTACTTTTTCAGGAGTTTCTTCGACCTTTCCAGCTAATCCATTTTCTATATGTTTTTTTATGCCTTCAGGAATTTTTTTCCAAAGATCGTACTTTTTTAAGACATCCTTCGCATCTTTAAATGATGTATTATCCGGATAAGTAGGTCCAGAAGCGATGTCACTCATATCATCACCAACCACGTCGGAAAGGATCAGTGAGATCACATTTCCATGTTGACCGCAGAGTTCACCAAATTTACCACCTTTCACTTGAGAGATATGCTTCCTGACTGTGTTGATCTGATGTATATCAGCACCAGACTCGATCAACATCCGATTCAATTCGCTGACTTCCTGTATACTAATGTTATTATGAGGTATAGTAAAAAGAGAAGACCCCCCTCCGGAGATTAAAATTATGAACAAACAATCTTTCTTTTTTCCAATTTTGGATATGATCTCACGTGCGGCGTTAAAACTATTTTTATTGGGATAAGGATGGTCACCTTTTAATATTTTAATCGTGTCATCACGTTTTTCGTTACCATATCCCTTCTTTGTAATTATGAGAACATCATCAGGGTGAAGCTTTTTACAACCCGAAGCCATTGCAAAAGATGCTTTACCGATTCCTATTACCACAATCTCATTGAAATCACTACGCTTAAGGATTTGGTTACAAATCTTTATCTTATCTTTGTTAAGATCTATATTTTTCTGTACTAACTTTTCTGGATCAGCTGCTTGGATACCCTTTTTTATCATTTTTAGAGCTGAACTTCTCATGTTCTCAATATCCATCAAATCAACACCTATTACTGGATAAGATGATATTGTATTGAAACTATAAATAATTAAAGCATTGCCTATTTCCATATATAATTAAAAAAAATCACTCAAACATCCCCAAAGTGTTAATACCACCTAATGAATTTGCCCTTACAAGTGATGAAAAGGTTGATACCATGGATGATGAGAATACTGTATTTATAGGAAGTAAGGAAACGATGAGTTACGTTATGGCAACGATGGAACAGTTCAATAAAGGAAGCGACGAAGTAGTGATCAAAGCCAGAGGTAGAGCTATCAGCAAGGCAGTTGATGTAGCTGAGATTACAAAGAACCGCTTTTTACAGAACACAGATATAACGGATATTATCACAGATACGGAAGAATTGGACAACAAAGAAGGATCGGGTACTACCAACGTTTCTTCCATTGAGATCACGATGAAAAAGACAGATTAGAAAAACAGCTGTCAAACAAAGTGGACTAGATAACTCATACCTAACTAATTTAACAGCTAAGCCGGTCGGTGAATGTTGTTATAATTTTAGGTATATTCGTTCAAAAACTATTTTTTACCTATTTTTCCATACCTATTTTGATTCTGATTCCTAAATTATTTATATAATTAACAATAGAAAGTCGAGAACGTGACTAGATACCCATGTGGTTTGATGGAATATCGGATAAGTATCATGATGTTAAACATATATTCGTAAAAACTGCAGATGATAGAAGAACTGAAATCCTGCGGGGTCCGATTGTAAGAACGATTATAGTTTTGGCTTTACCAGTAATAATATCAAGTGCCCTCCACACCGGCTTCAATATTGTTGATACATATTGGTTTGGGCAAATTGGGTCCAGCTGAAGTTGGTGCCCCTACAGCGGCATGGCCTATCATATTCTCTTTTTTAGCTATCGGGATGGGTTTATCCACAGCAGGAGTTTCATTGGTATCTCAACATACTGGTGCAGGTGGTAGAGAAGAGGCAAATACCGCTGCAGGTCAAGTCTTTTCATTTTTGATGATACTCGGAATCATTACTGCAGTATTTGGGTATATAGGTGCACCTTTTATTCTAAGTATTATAGGAACACCCCCAAATGTCCTACCTTTAGCTATCACATATCTGAGGATAGTCGGTTTGAGTATGCCCTTCGTTTTCGCTTATATCGCGTTCAGATTTCTATTAAGAGGTGTGGGTGACATGGTCACCCCTATGCTTATCAGAGCAGTACTTGTAATAGTAAATGTTATCCTTGATCCAATTTTGATCTTTGGATGGTGGTTTTTCCCATCTTTAGGAGTACAAGGAGCTGCCATCGCTACAGCTTTGGCAAGGACTACATCTGCATTAATAGGCATTTATTTGCTATTTAATGGTAAAGTCGATATCAAGTTGACTCTAGATTCATTAAAACTCAAATTACGATGGGTTGTTAAGATCATAAAAATAGGTTTTCCGGCGACCATCACTAGAGCTGAAAGTGCAATCGGTTTCATATTGCTATTCGCATTAGTAGCCATCTTTGGTGAAAACCCGGTGGCGGCTTATGGTATAGGTAGAAGAGTCATCCATGTAATGACGATCGGTATATGGGGATTTGCAGGTGCTACCATGACCATGGTTGGTCAAAATATAGGTGCAGATAATAAAGAGAGGGGTGAAGAAATCGTTAAAAAAGCTATCATGCTTTCTTTCACTGTCCTGATTATATTAGCTATCTTCGTAGTACTTTTCAGAACTCACATCATGCGATTTTTCATAGATGAACCTGATGTTATATCCGAAGGTGCAAGATATCTAGCCATCTTTTCGATGTCCATCCCTTTCTTCGGTATATATAGGATATTTGATTCTACATTCAAGGGCACGGGTCATACATTTCCGGTTATGCTGTTGACACTTTTCAGAATATGGGTGTTACGTCTATTCTTATCAGCGTTGTTTGCTCTGACTGTTATCAATTTAGGAATTATATCTCTTGATATCGGGTTCGGAATTGGTGTAGTGGGTATATGGTATGGTATGGCAGCTAGCAACATCATTGGAGCCGGATTATCATCATTGTATTTCCTTTCAGGTAGATGGAAAAAGAAAACCATCGATACTTGAAATTTTATTCATCATTTTTTGGTTTTACAACAGCTACAGTTGCTTTAGTGTGTTTTATGACCCTATCGGTGGTACTACCTAAGAATAATGAAGAGATACCAGACCTTCCATGGGATGAAATGTAAATTACATCGTTTTTGTCTGCTAGTTTCGTGATCTCTTTATATGGCCTACCCTCTACGAGCTTCGTTTCCAATTTAACTCCCAATTTATCGGCTTCTTTTTTGATCCTTTTGAGAACATTTTCACCCTGTTTCTTTAATCCGTTTCTAATTATTTCATAGGCACTAAAATCCATATCTTCCATCTCGTAACCTATGTGACTTTGAGAATAGCTGCTTGGTGTAATAACATACACAGCTATTACAGGTATATCGAATATCTTAGCGGCTCTCAATCCCTCTTCCACGCCTGCATGAGCTACTTCTGAACCGTCGGTGGGAAGAATCATTTTTCCGTACATAATAGTATATATGTAGTTCTATCAATGTAAATATTTCGGTTTGAATTAGAGTTATCTAAGTTAATCTACGATTTCCAAATGGTTTATAAATAATAATATCATAAATCATCTTCATGGATAAACTCAAAGGCCTAGATTTGGAAGGAAAATTGGTACTTGACGCTGGAACTGGCGCTGGAAATATGACCAGGTACTTAGAAAACTGGGGTGCTGAGGTAGTCTCAATAGACTTAAATTCTAAATGGCAGATGGAATGTAGAGAAAGTGTCAAAAGAACTCAATTTATAACTGGTGACTTATCTGATCTTAATTTTTTAAAAGGTGATCGTTTTGATTACGTCATCTGCAATTTTGTTATTAGCGCTTTATCCGAAACTAAAAACCTTCTAATGACCTCTGCTTTACGGGAATTTTATCGCGTTCTAAAGAAAGGTGGAACGCTCGTTATCATCGATTATTATCCTTTCAGGGCTGAAGACACACCATCTTCTCTACATGATGTCCAGACTCAATTATGGAATCTTGAAAATGCAGTTTCAGAACTATTAGGGGAAGGGCATTTAGAAGAGTATCCCCCTGATGTGATATCACAGGAATTAAAATCAATAGGTTTCCAAAATACAGATGTTTCAATTCTACTTGATGAAGTACCCTGGCCTATGGATCTTCTAAAAGAACATGAAAGTTTGATTCTCGAAGATATCGAAAAGTTGGATGATCCCGAAATAAAAGAAGCTTTCAAGAAAAAACTCAGAATATTGATAGAAAGAGCAAAATCAGAAGAAGTTAGATCTGGGTCTATATACGAACTTAGAGCAATTGTTTAGAATCCAAAGATTTAAATCGTCCAATACTTATTTAGCCTTTGAGGGTCGGTAATTTGAACGATGGTATAAAAATAAAATTGATCATAATGACTCTAGTGATTTCGAGTCTTTTGGTAACTTATTTCACTTTCTGAGTTCACCAAAAGTTGTCACTCTTTCAGCAAAGGCATTGTGTTTATGTATGGACTCTTCGCTTTCGCTTTTTACATCTACATGTGTGTAATCTGGTAGGTGACTATATTTATCTAGTAACTTAGACAATATATCTCTTACCACATCCTCAACGAATTTTGGGTTCTCATGGGCCCTCATTACAACTGCGGCTTCATCATCTCTTTTCAATATTTCGTGAGTTGGTGAAGAAAGTGAATCTTCTATAATGTTGATAAGATCATTAACCTCGATATAGTGATCATCTGGAACTTCGATCATCACTGTACTTTTATTTCTCTGATTGTGAGTGATAAATGGTATCTTATCGAAGGACCCTTCCAGTTCAGGATATTTATCACGATAATAATTTTTGACTGTTTCCATAGCACACGGACAGGCATTTAGACCTACCACAGTAACCCCGATGTACTTTCTCAATTCCCCATCTCTAACTGCCTCAGCCTTAGCTTTAATTTTATAATTCTCCAAGCTAGATCTACCTTTTGGAGATTTTTTCTCAAGAAAATAATCTGCACTGATATCTACTTCGGAGTAGGTTGCATACTCATGTCTATCAAGAAGAATCTTGCACATTTGCGCCGTTAAATTTTCCAACCCATCAATTGGTTCTCTTACACTTTTATCTACTACTTCACCAGTGACCTCAACGTTTCGAGACATATGAGAACCTTTTTGTTCTGAGGGTAAGTCAACATAAACGTCTATCTCAGCGTTTAAAGTGACGTCCCCCCATGGTCTGTGAACGGTTATCGGCTTCTTCACTCCCGTTACTCCAACTCGAGTTATTTTGAAGCGCTTTTCTGCTTTCATATTTTGTACGTCGCCTGAAGAACACATAATATTATCCAATTTGAAGTGTATATTAAACACTTTTGTTTTTTTCAAGTTTTTTCTTGTATTCCTTTAAAGTTAGAAGGGAACTATTTAAATCTCCCTCTTTCATGTATTTAATGGATTTAATTAATAAATCTTTAACTTCAGAAATTCGTTCTTCAGATATATCTCTTTTAAAATCACTTCTATTTTTATCGATGGTTTCCAGCTCTTTTACAAGTGGTTCAAAGATCTCTTCAAATGCTTGATCTATAAGTTCTTCAGAAGTATCTAGACCCCCCACTTCGAGCTCCTCTCTGGCCTGACTTATCATCTTATTACAGCTTAATGTATCTATTTTAAAGGTTTCCGCCCAGAATACCATATTATATACGATAGTCAACTTCCTTCTAAGCCCTTTTTCAGTTTTATCTAATGAACTATTTAATGATAGTTCATTTCCGCAGATCGGACATTTTCTCAGACTTAACAATAATTCGGAGTCGCAATTGTCGCAGACGATCTCTTGTTCCTCTTCTTCTTTATTTAGATAAGACCTCATGTTTATATCTCTAAAAATTCCAGTCCTTCTTTCAATCTAATGAACTGTTCTTTTTCTATCGTTTTTGGATCTGCAGCTAAAAGGAATATACCTTTCTCGATAGAATTTACATCATGTATTTCCTGTATGGTTTTTAAAACCTCGTTGAAATCTAGGTATGATAGTAAGAACTCTATACCATGAAGCATGAATATTCCTTTATTCATCTTAAAGAATGCGGATGATATTTTTTTTGTTCTTTGGCAGAATTCCTCTGGTTTTATTGTTTTGATCTTATCCGTACCTTCTACAGTACTTAACCAGAAGATTGGAAATTTAACATCTGAAAATTCTTCTCTGATTTTTGATGGAAAAGTTCTGGTAAAACACAACCCAGACATACCCTTATTTAAAGCATCCAAAAATGTATTGAATGTTCCATGTGCATCTTTTGCATCGTCTTCGATCAGGTATGATCCTCCTTCTTCTAGATTTTCAAGGTCGATTCTTCTATCATGTTCTTTCTCTTTTCCAAATATATCATCTTTGACCTGTTTTTCAGATTTCTTTACAGTGAAATATCCATTTTTTATCTTAGCTACATGATACTCACCCAATAGCCCGGATACAACTCCTGCAGAATATCCTGCTAAAAATTGGTCGTCGTCGATGTTTGAATCGTGCGGAGTGATATCTATCGAATCGTCTACTTCGACATCAAGCTTTGTGATTCCTGAATGTATAGCAGTAAGCACAGTTTTAGTTTTTAAATTTTCAAGGTCACTTTTTTCCCCACTCAATTCAACTGTTTCTTTACCCCACTCGAAACCAAGGTGATATATGGCAAAGTCAGCCTCTTCTTTACCACCAATCTCTTCTATAGTCATCCTAAGATAGGGTATTATCTTTATTGGCATGGAAACTAGGTCCGTCATTTTCTATCACTCTCTTTAAGTAATTTTCCAAGAGAACGGAAGGCTTCTTCCACATTTTCTCCTGTTTTGGCACTCGTAAAGTAATATGGGAAATCGATATCCACATCTCTTTTCTTGTCTTCTGCCCACACCCAGAGGTCCTCTGGGGAGACTCTAGAAAAGTCAGGCATTTCATCATATACATCTTCATAGAAAGCTATCATTTCAGCGTGTTCTTTTTTCAGGTAACTTTCTATGTCACTATATCGACTACTTTCATATCCTTCGATCAGGTCAAATTTGTTACCGATCACCACAAAAGGGATATTACCAGTTATCGAAAAGACATCTGAAATCCAGTTATCAAGGTTCAAGAATGTTTTGTATCGAGTCAGGTCATATGTGATAATGACACCGTCGGCACCTGAATAATGTGAAGCATGAAGGTCTTTGCTCATCTTCTGTCCGTAAATATCCCACAGGAGCATCTTTATATCCAGATTTGGGATCTCCTTTTTCTTTACATTGACACCGATGGTTTCAATGTATCTGTCATCGAACTTCTGTTCGACAAATCGTCTTACTAGAGATGTTTTACCAACGGCCCCGTCACCTAAAAGTAAGATTTTGTAAGATCTAAGTGCCATGGTACACCAACTTTAAAATCATATAAAAATGTATGGAGATATTTATCAATTTCAACGATTGTTAGAAATCAGCAGAAAATACAAGCAAAATATAATTAATCCCATCATCATGAATGGGGTAAGATGAATGAAAAGGTAGTCAAAAGAAAAGTCAATCTACTAGGTGCTCAAGGTGTGGGAAAAACATCACTCATTTTTAGATATGTAAAGAATGTTTTTGGTGATGAATACCTTAAGACCATAGGGACCAACATTTACACAAAGGATATAACTTTCGAAGAAGGGAATATTAAATTGATAATCCAAGATATCATGGGTGAAAGTGGTTTTAAAAATGTACAGGAGGGAGCTTTCAAGGGCTCAACCGGTGCGATATCGGTCGCTGACATAACCCGAACTGAAAGCTTGAACAATCTATTGAACGAGTGGATTCCCAGGTACAAGAAATTGTCAAGCGAAGAAAATCCCATAATATTGGCTGTCAATAAATTCGATCTTGATGAGAAAAACATAACCACGGAACAGCTAGAGGAGGTTTATACCATTTTCGACCATGTAATATTTACATCAGCAAAGACGGGTAGGAACGTAGAGTACTTATTCAAAGAGTTGGCATCTAGGGTCATCTACAATATACAATTGTCACCAAAAGATATCGAAGATATAGTTCTCAGTTATGAATTGAATACGCCCAAAGAACTTTTGGATGCTTTGTTATCTATATCATCTCATTTAGGGGATATGCCGTATAAAATCCGTGAAGGTTTACTCGAAGACAGCGGCATCAATAAGTTTGACCTTGACGAAGATATATTTTCAATCGAAGAGGAAAACGTTATCAAATTTGCGAATGTATTGATGTACTGGTATGACGAAAAAGAGGTTGCCCGGGCTCATGAATTGATAAGAAATGTTTTAGAAAAATATAGGACATAGGTCAAACAATTCCTTTTGTTGATAATGCGGGAAAACTTACTTATAGTCAATGAATACGTTTTAATATTGAAGATGTACCGAATTAGGGGGAAATATATAGCGCTCTTGACGTTTGCTGTCATGATAACAGCCCTATTATTCAGTCCGATCTATATCTCTCAACCAGTTTATGATCCTGTTGAAGAAGTCAGATCACTTTCTGAGGGACCATGGCCATCTTTTGGAAGAGATAAGAGCAATACTCGTTTGAGTCCCTATAATACCAGTCATGTGGACGGAACCATCGATTGGAATATCAATGCGGGTCCAGCTGTAAGATCATCCCCTGCAATCGGTTCTAACGGTGTACTGTATTTTGGATCTATCGATGAAAGCATTTATGCAGTTGATGTAGATGATGGCCAAGAATTGTGGAGATATGAAACTGATGGTGTTATTATTTCATCCCCTGCGGTCTCTGAAGATGAAATCATTTATTTTGGATCCGGAGACAATAACATTTACGCATTGAACCCAGATGGGTCTTTAAGATGGAAATATGAAACAGGTGGAGAAGTATATTCATCTCCAACAGTCGATGGAGACGGCAATGTATATGTGGGTTCATACGACAGTAATCTTTATTCGATAAGCAAAGAAGGAAACTTAAATTGGAAATTCAGTTCTGATTCCTGGTTGTGGTCCTCACCCTCTATCTCCGAGGATGATGTCGTTTACGTTGGTTCCGGTGACGGAAATATATATGCTATAGATAAAACAGAAGGAGTGGAACTTTGGAACTATTCTACAGAAGGTTATATCTATTCCTCCCCAGCCATCGGTGAAAACGGAATTTATTTTGGTTCTTATGATGGAAGTCTTTATGCTTTAGACGAAGATGGAAACTTAAAATGGAGTTTTGATTCTGGGGTGAATATCCATTCATCACCAGCAGTGGCTGAAGATGAAACTGTTTATTTCGGGAATAAAGATGGAATTTTTTATGCCGTAAGAAATGGTTCAGAATTATGGTCCTATAAAATTAGTGATGAAATCAGATCATCCCCTGCTCTAAGTGCAGATGGATACATCCATGTAGGTTCATACGATAATAATATTTACACACTTGATAAAGAGGGGAACTTCGTCTGGTCACACGATACTGGAGCTGGAGTTTATTCATCGCCTGCTATCGGTGAAGATGGAAGGATATTTGTAGGCTCTTTAAACGGATTAATGTATGCCTTTACTGGATCAGAAAACCTACCTGAAATAGATATAGATATATGGAGAGAAGTGGAGATATCAGTTGAGATTTCAGGTCGAATAAATAACGGTTTAAATGCAGTTCTTGAGAGGGATGGCGAAGAAATAAAGAGTTTGGAACTGGTAAGAAAACCTGGTAAACCACAAATGGAGAACATAACGATAAGGTACCAGGAAGAAAAAAATTACACAATTAGTGTAGAATACGAATCAAATCATAGAGGTTCCAATCCAGTGTGGGTCAAATTTACTTCTGGAAACATATCTAAAACGATATTCGAGAATTTTAATTATAATTTCGAAGATGAGCATGAGAAAACTTATGACCTTAACGAAGAGATAGGCGACATGGTTTCTAAAGTCAGAGAAGTTCATTTTGGTGTTACTGGAGATTTCGATGAAAACGATATAATATCATGTGAATGGGGATTTGGGGACGGAAACTCCAGTGAGGGTTTATATGTAGTTCACGAGTACTCTGACCCAGGTGTTTACGATATTACTGTTCATGTTTCTTTTGAAGATGGTCAGATTATTTCCATGGAGGACATAGTAGTAATCGATGTCTATGAGATTCCAGAGATTAAAAATAGAAATAGTTTAAGAAATGTTTCCATGAGAAGAAATAAGAATAGGTACTTACAATTTCGTCCAATCTAATCAAATCTTTGTTTAATCTACAAAAGGGTTAAGTATAATCCCCCTACAATTCTTGATAGTCGTGTCAAATCTAAAAGTAGGGGTTATAAAAGTGCAAAATCGTCACATAATCTCGGTTTGTTTGATCTGCCTGCTGCTGTTTTCTACTGTAGAGGCTGTAAATCCACATATGGATAATATGGTTGAAGAAGAAATTTTGTATCCTTCAAATAATTATGGATTATACTCCGAACCGGATACTCCAAGCGATCCTATACCTTTTGATGATGAAGATGGTTTGAATTCAACCCCGACTCTATCCGTAATGGTAACTCATCTTGAAGAATTAGACATGGACGTTTCGTTTTATGATAATAATACAGAATCACTTATAGGTACCGCTGAAAACGTTCCAAGTGGAGAAAGAGCGGAGGTAATTTGGGAGGGTCTAAATCCCGACACTCCGTACAGTTGGCACGTAGTTGCAGATGATGGAGTTAATCAAACAGAAGGTGGTCCCTGGAATTTCACAACAGCAGGGATCGATTATGTTGAGATCACAGATCAAGTAAACGGTACTGCTCTTGAGGATCGCGATGTACCCCCGAATTTTGAACAGTGGGGCAACCTCTCTAGTTATAATAACACCTATGGTTTTTTTGATAATCCTATAGGTGAATGGTCTGCTGAGCCTGATAGTGGTGATTCTGAATTACTAGCAGGTAATCTGTTGGGATACAATGGAATAGATGTTGGGGCAACTGCTGGTTATGTATGGTTTAACGTTACACCAGATCTAGATACACTTCTTCAGGACAGCGTTAGATATAACGTTATCACAGATGATGTAGACTATATTCAGATCACAGATTCACCTGGAGGTGCTCCTCTAAGTGATGAAACAGTTGATATTGGACATCGGATAAGAGGCTACTGTTCGGTATACAATGAGTCTAGTGGTTATCTTTATACCGTCAAAGGCAACTGGTCCGCAGATGGTGGGGGTTCGTATTTACTTGAAGATAGCACGAACGAATCTAATGTCATCGATATGGGTCATGAAGGAGGTACAGTTTCGTTCAATCTCACCTATGAGGGATTTTCTGATAGTGTCCAGTTCGATGTACTTTCTCCCGAACCAGATGAAATTTTAATTACTTCAGAACCAGATGGAGAACCAATAAAAGGTGGTGAGGTACCCGTTGGATACGAAATATGGGGTAATGCATCGGGTTACAATGAAACTTCGGGCTACATAGGAACTGTTGAAGTAGAGTGGAGTATAGAATATGGAGAAGGCATGGACCCTACTTTAGGGCCATCACCTTCAGAATCTAGCTGGATTGATGTGGGTAACAATTCGGGGGAGATAAAATGGAAAGCATCTTACTCAAGAGAGAACTACTGGGTGAATGATACAGTAGTATTTGTTGTTGAACCACCTAGTTTAGATTATATTGAGATAACTAAGCATGGCGAAGAGATAGAAGGAGGGTCCGTACCTGTGAACCACACAGAGGAAATAGAACTATCAGCTTTTAATGAAACCTCAGGTTTTATCCAATTTGTAAACGGTGAATGGACCGTGGAAGGTGGTGATGCATTTCTACTTAATGGTACTTCTGGAACTGAAAATATAATAAACGTGGGAACGATTCCAGGCGAAGTAATCCTTACTACACAATATAATGGTCTTACGGATGAGGTAGTGTACGATGTTAAAGACCCTAAGATAGATTATATTTATATCGTAGAAGACCCGGAGGAGCCAACAGAGTCTATCATAGAAAATGTTACTATAGACGCAGGACAAGATTTGTTAGGTTACTGTGCTGGATTTAACGATACCATAGGGTTTGTTGAACTTGTAGATGTTAACTGGTTCGTTGAAAACTACGACGGAGCTGAAGCAGAGTCTAATCCCGGTACAGGTAATACTAGTGTATTTTATACAGGACCATCCGGTGGCGAAACTGAATGGGTAGCTGAATATGATGAAAATATCAATTTTACTGTGTCGATAAATATCAACCCCCCGACTATTGACAAAATTGAGATAATGGACGAGCCAGGTGGAACAGGCAGAGTAGTTGAAAATGTCATTTTAGGTCTTGATGAAAACATCACCTTTTATTCAGCCGGTTACAACGAAAGCTTTGGATATCAAGAGGATGTGGAAAGTGAATGGGTGTTGGATAATTATGAAATCGGGGATTTAGACGAATCTTTCGGAGAAACATCTACGTTTACATCGAGTGAACCGGGAACCGTTACACTCACGGTATTGCATGGCATGATTTATAACACAACAACGATCGAAGTGGTTGACTATAGAACTCCTTCAATAGATGGAGTTATCCCAGATATAGAATTAACAAGAGATTTCGGAATCCATGAGATAGATCTGTCCGATCATGCTAGTGATGAACAGGATACACTTTCAGAGATGGAATGGTACCTTACTGGTTATAGAAGCTCAATAATATCAGTTTATGGTGAAAATCAAACCGGTAATCATGTAATCACCTTATTATCCAGAGAGAATGCAGTAGGTTCTATGGAAGTAACCTATTGGCTTGTAAACAGCGCAGGCAACAAAGTATCACAGAGTGCATGGATAAACGTGACTACTGCCTATGATTCCCCGGAGATAAGACGCTGCCCCGATCTTTATGTACTGTACGACGAACCATATCAGTTCGATTATTCACCGTACATCATATATGACGAAGATAGGTTTGATGAGTTAACTCTTGAAACTGATGATTATCAATATACTACTGTCAGTGGTCTGAAAGTTACTTATGAATACCCAAGGAGTATGCTCGGTGAGGAGGTGTTGGTTACGATCACTGTTTCTGATGGAGTGGAGAGTGTCTCGACAACTATCACCGTAACTGTCACTTCTAATTCACCTCCTATTGAAATAGAGAAACTACCTGACTTGACTATCAATCAAGGAGAAACGAAAGAAAACGTTTTCAACCTGGATGATTACTTTGCAGATCCAGAAGGCGATCCCCTTTACATGAGTTACGGTTACACCTATCTAACAATCACCATACATGATGACCATGCGGTAGATGTCCGTGCAGATGGGAACTGGCATGGTGTTGAAAAAGTGACATTTAGAGCTAAAGATCCTGTTGGAGCAATAGTGGAACAGACTATCAACGTCACCGTACTGCCAGTTAATTATCCACCTGAGATCAATGAATTACCCCCCTTCGTAGTACGATACGATGAACCCTATGTTTTCGATCTAGAGTTCTATATTGACGATCCGGATAACGAAACCCATGAATTGACCATAACTACAGGCAGTCCGGATCATGTTTCCGTAAGTGGTACTAAATTGATCATGAACTATCCTAGAGAATTGGATAATTTAGTGGTGAATTACACAGTTCCTTTAGAAGTGTATGTTTCAGATGGAATCGATACAGCTTCGGAAGTAACTACCGTTACGGTCGGTACCTATTATCCACCTGAACTGGTCATTCCTCTGCACGATGTAGCGTTCAAAGAGAATGAACGGCTAATCAACGCTTTCAACCTCGATAATCATTTCTTGGACAGACAAAATGATACCATGTACTTCTCTTCAGGAAATGAAAATATAGAGGTTTTGATCCACGAAAATAGCACGGTTGATTTTTATGCCCCTGAGAATTGGAATGGACAGGAATTGATAACCATCAGGGCGACAAACAGTGTCGGTGCACTCATGGAGGATTCTTTGACCGTTACTGTGATACCAGTAAATAACCCACCTGAAATATCGGATATGCCACTACAGGAAGGTGTTGTAGGAAGAAGTTGGATATTCGATGTGGGTGATTATATTTCTGACGTTGACAATGAAAGCCACGAATTAGAAGTGACTGTAGACGATCCAAATGTAGATGTATTTGGTCATAAACTTTTATTTGATTATGACCGACCTGGAGAATACAACGTCACAATCAGAGTTAGTGATGGATTGGATACAACAACTGGTTACATAGATGTTAGAGTAACGGAACAAGTCGAAGAGGGTGGGTATCCAAATAACCTCTTATTCTTATTAGGTCTGATACCCCTTGGATTGATCGGTGCAGTCATCTATATAAAGAAAGGCAGGTATACTATCGAAGATATCTTTTTGATCCATGATTCTGGGGTATTAATCAAACACAATACACGAACATTGAAAGCAGAAAGGGATGAAGATATTTTAGCCGGGATGTTTACAGCTGTACAAAATTTTGTAGATGATGCCTTTGCTGAAAACGATAGTGAAAGTTTGAAAAAGATGGAATATGGGGAAAAGAAAGTCTTGGTACACAAAGGTAAGAATGTCATTTTAGCTGTTTTTGTCTCTGGAGAAGAACCCAAATGGACACTAGAGGGAATGCAAAACTTAGTATCAGATATCGAAGAAAGGTATGGAGAAACCATTGAAAACTATTCCGGTGACATCAGTGAATTGAAAGGGATAGAAGATATGCTTACAGCACTTCACCAAGGTAGGGGAAAATACAGGCAGGGAGACTGGAAAAAATACGAATAATTTAAGGATTTAAACTCTCCATGTCCTTTATATATATCCTCCTTCTCATGTATTTATAGTGAATAATATGCCAACAGAAGAGGAAATTATCGATAGGTTGAAGAACGTAGTAGACCCACATACAGGAACAGACGTCTA
Source organism: Candidatus Saliniplasma halalkaliphilum (assembly GCA_019594235.1). Lineage (GTDB taxonomy): Archaea > Thermoplasmatota > Thermoplasmata > Halarchaeoplasmatales > Halarchaeoplasmataceae > Saliniplasma > Saliniplasma halalkaliphilum. The sequence continues at coordinate 17,995 of JAFDTG010000022.1, forward strand.
TTCTATGGAATTGATCTCTGACCTTGTGGTAGAGGATGATTCCGTAAGTTTGACCTTCACACCGACAACACCATTTTGTCCAATGGGTATCCAATTGGCGGTTAAAATAAAGGAAAATCTTTCTTCCATGGAAGACCTTTCTGAAGACGATGTTTATGTCACGATCGAGGGGCATATAAACCAGGATGCAATAAATAAGAAATTAGCACCTCAAGGTGAATAAGTTGGAGATACATCCGGACTGTGTCCCCTGTGTTCTAAAGAGGGTTTTGTTCGAAGCACGCATGGTCGATCCATCTAAAGAAAGAGAAGTAGTAGAAAGTGTGCTAGAGATCCTATCTGACGATTTTGAGGAAGGGGCGGTATCTGCAGAAGTTACTACTAAAATACACGGTAAAGTTTACGAGATACTAGGCACTAACGATCCTTATCACGAGCTAAAAAAAAGAAGTAACAAGGTAGCTGAAAAATTATTACCCAAGGCAAAACTGTTAGTGGACAAAAAA
>JAFDTG010000077.1 GCA_019594235.1 Candidatus Saliniplasma halalkaliphilum
GATGATGCTGTAGTCGTTCTCGATCCAGATCTAGTACCACATGCTGATATGGATGATGCTTACGAGATCCCCGTTACACGTTTAGCGGAAGAACTTGGTAACAAGATCGTTGCTAACATAATCATGCTCGGAGCGTTCAACGAAGTTGCTGAACTGGTCCCTGAACAAGCGTTGAGGGATTCCGTAAAAGACAGTGTACCCGGTAGATTCATAGACCTGAATATGAAAGCCGTAGATACTGGAATAGAGTATTTCAGGTAACTCCCCAAAAACCTTTTACTTTTTTAATTCAATTATTGTAACCTATTTATTCTTTGTAATACTTCATTGGCTATCTCTCTGACTTTTGGGGATGGGTCTTCTTTAGCAAGATTTTCAAGTATAGGTCGAGCTTCCGTATCGGATAATTCACCTAGTGCTCTTACAGCTGTCCATCTCACTTCACCGTGAGGATCTTCCAGCATCTTTAACAGGTCCTCTTTAACATCTTTACCACCTAGTTGAGCAATCGACCTAGCTGCTCTCCATCTCACTTTAAAATCAGGATCTTCAAATGCGAGTTTTTTCAGTTGTTCGATAGCTTCTACACAACCAATTTCACCAAGAACTCTGGCTGCCGCCCTCCTGACTCTTAAGTCATCATCGTTTAACCTTTCGATGAGTTCGGGTACGACTCCCTGGTGACCTAGTTCAGCTATAGACCATATTGCCGCCCATCTTACATCAGGACTATAATCCGTCAAAGTGTTCTTTAGTCCCTCTAGGGCTTTTGGATTTCCTAATTCACCAAGGGCTTCCACAGCATGTCTTCTGTGCCATCTGTTTCTTTTATTTAAAGCGATATCTGTCAGTTTTTGAACCACCTCATCATCACCTAGAACCCCGAGAGCTTGGGCACTCGCTCTTCTAACACCAAAATGCCCATCCCTTAAAGCTACATCGATAAGCATGTCTGTAACTGATTTATCTCCTAAATCACTGAGCGCTTTGATGGATCCTATTCGCACATCACTGTCACTATCATTTAAAGCGTCTAAGAGTCTTTGAACAACACGAGGTTCTTCCATCTCGATAAAGGCGTCAGTTATCCTCTTCCTGATAGTAGGTTTATTTTCTATGATGAGTCTATCTATGAGCTTATCTAAAACTTCTTGATTACCGGAATTGGATAAAAGCTTAGATGCTAGCTTCCTATTTTGAGGTTCATCATCATTTATTATTATATCCATCATTGCCTCCGCTGCCTCAGGATCATCGAAAGCTCCAAGTGCCTTCAGCGCATTCCCCCTAATTTTTGGATCATCCATATCTAAAGCATGTACAAATTCTAAAAGTGTGGATTTATCCCCTAGATATCTGACAGCCCAAACTGAGTTTTTGATCAACTCGCTTTCATCCTCATAGAGTACCCTTTCTATGAATTCCTCCATCCCGATCTCATGGTCTAATTTTCTCACGGCCTCTACAGCTTGTTTTCTAACAGATTTTTTTTCATCATTGACTCCGGCTTCGATAAGTGAATCCATCGCGCTTTTATCGTGGATTCTTCCCAATGAATAGGCCGCGGTCCCCCTTACTCGGGAATTTTCATCACTTTTTAACAAGTTTATAAGGTAGGGCACGGTTCTTTTACTACTAATTTCACCCAATGCCCAAGTAGATGCCCATCTTACTTTAGGGTTATCATCTGAAAGAAGAGTGATAAATTCATCTAATAATTCTTCATCACCTATGATCCCCAAAATCTGGACAGCTCTTATCCCTTCATCTTCATCTTCAGACTCTTTTACCAAGTTTACGAACTTATCGACTGTCTTCTGGTCTTTGATTATATCCATGACAAACGCGGCAGTCCTCCTTTTCGCGTTCGTATCCGCGTGAAGTGATATATTAGATAAGATCTCCATGGTAGATCCCTTATCGATGTTAGCTAGGTCAAAAGCGATGGACCTTCTAACATCTGCGTCTGTTTCTTTTAATACTTTTTGGATAAGAGGTTTCACTGCATCTTCAACCCCTATCTGAGCAAGACTCCAAGAAGCAGCTTTAACTATCTCTTTATCGTCGTAATCGAGGAATTCTATTAACTTATCAGACACATCTGAATTTTCACTGATACCTAATCCCTCAATAACGGGTATTAACGTATTCTTGAATTCTTTTTCTAATATATCTAACAATTCGTTTATGGTTCTATCCTCATCTATTTTTAAAAGTGCATTTACGGCTTCTTTTCGCACCTGGAATGATTTGTCATAAAGCATCCTATCCCTGAGGAGGTCCCAAGATGATGCATCTTCAATTATTCCTAATGACCATGCAGAATTTGCCCTCACTTCAGCCTCTTCGTCATTTAGTGTACTTTTTAGAGGGATCAAAGCTTTTTTAGATCCGATGACTCCCAGTGCCCTAGTTGCCTTCGCTCGAACCTTATGGTATTTGTCATCACATGCAAAGATTAAAGGTTCTATAACGTTATCATCACCTATACGTCCTAAAGCTTCGACCGCTTTAAGTCTGATATCATCGTTTTCATCATTCATCACCACATTCTTCAACTCGCTCTGAGAACGTTTGTCCCCGATCATCCCCAGTGCCCATGCAGCGGTCTCCCTGACTTCGTGAATCTCTTCATTCCTTAGTATGTCTAACAAACAGTTTACAGATTTACTTTTACCCATATATCCAAGAGCCCAAGCGGCTGTACTTTTAACTGCGGTGTTTTCATCCGTTTTGGCAACATCCATTAGGGGTCCAAGTGCTTTTTCATTGCATAACGTACCCAAGGCCTCAGCAGATCTCAACCGAACCCAATGGTTTTCATCATTGATAGCTTGGATCAAAGGTTCGACAGCTCTTTCATCAGCTATATTTCCCAATGCAGTAGCAGCTTGTCTCCTTGATTCTTCGTCCCCCTCGATCAAATCTCCGATATACCTCTCAATGGGGTCCTCTTTTATAGACTCCTCAATCTCGACCATCTGTTATCCTCCGATATTCAAACCCTCAAATTTGTATTTATTAGTAGTATAAACTTAATATTTAATTTTTCCCAATATTTGACAAGGGTTTTCAGGAAAAAACTTTTACAACTGATGTTTCATACTCGATATAAAGTGATATCATGAAAGAATATATTTTGGTTTTGAACAAAGATGAGGATACAGTGTCTGTGATAGACATCGAATCCAGAGAGACCGTGAAGAAGATCGAAACGGGTCATAACCCACACGAGATAGCGGTGACTCCAGACGGTAAAAAATCCTACGTTACTTGTTCCCTAGGGAACGAGATCAACGTGATAGATAACGAAGGATTTGAGATCGTTAAAAGGATAGAACACGAGAAATTCGAGTTCCCCCACGGCGTTGGATTGACTAAAGATGGGGAGGAGTTGTACGTAGCTTCAACTTACAGTAGTATCATCTTCATCATCGATACTGAGAAAGATGAGATCAAGAAGCACTTTCCCACGTATCAGGAACATTCACACATGATAACTTTCTCTTCAGACGGTAAAAAGGTGTTCGTACCTAATATAGGCAGCGACAATATGACCGTGGTCGATGTTGAAAAAGAGAAAGTGGTAAATCATTTCCCGGTGGGTGGAGGTCCGGAAGGCACTGCAGTTCATTCAGAAACGGATCACCTTTACGTAGCTAACCAGAAAGACGGTACACTTTATGTGTTCAACACTGACAATTATGAGATCGAATACAAACGCAGACTGGGTACGACTCCCATACGGATAATCTTCTCACCAGATGAGAAATACGCATTCATACCAAACAGGGAGTCAAACGATGTTTCCGTTGTTCAGACTGATTTTGATCGAGACGGCGAGATCGTTCCCTGGGAGATGAAAAGGATACCCGTCGGTGTATGGCCAGGTGGAGTAGTTTTCGATGAAAGCGGTTCTAAAGCATTTGTTGCCAACAACAAGACCAACGATATCTCGGTGATCGACGTCGAAACTTTAGAAGAGGAACCCGAAAGGATAGATGCAGGTATTCATCCCGATGGAATAGCGTACTTGAAGAAGTGATCAATTTAGTGACTTTATCATAAAAAGACAAGGGTTATTCTCATCCCAGAGCGTGGTGAACTCCTCTAAAGGTAGGAATCCCACGCCTCTGTAGAAAGCCCTTGTTTTTTCGTACCCTTTATCGAGATTGGAAGGACTTAGAGTCTTGACTGTAAGGTATTTTTTATTTTTCAGGTGTTGTTCGACCTTTTCTATCAACCTCTTCCCTATACATCTTCCCTGAAATTCTTTTAAAATTCCCATCACATAGACTTCGCTGGTGAACTCGTTATGATCTCTGATAGCTATGAAACCCACCGGTTTATTTGATAATTTAGCTAAAACGAAGAACTGGTCCTTGACTTTTTGAACATAATCATCGACCGCCTGTGGTATACCGAAGTGATCTGGAAGCTCTTCCAAGATCTTTTTACAGATTTTACTTTTTACATCAGGGTCTGTTTCTTCTCGTAATTCGATGATCTTTGATAAATCTTCAATTTCATTGTTTACAGCTTCTTTAGAACCCATGATTGGATATCTGTCATCGTAGTAAAAAATCTTTTCTAAGATAGCTTTTCAAAAGATTTAAAAAGATATAAGATATATAAATAGTGATGAAAGAAAGGACCGATCGTGAAAAAAAGTTATTGGTTTATCTTCTAGGTTTCATGGGATTCTGGGTAATGGGTGACAATTATGCAGCTTCGCCGATACTCGTGGATATAGCTAGTGAATTCTCTGTGGGTATCGGAACTGCCGCCATGACCGTAACAGCTTACATGTTACCTTTCGGTCTTTTCACTATTGTTTTTGGTCCCCTAGCGGATAGATTTGGGAAAGTGAGGGTGATAACAACCGCAGCACTTGGGACCGCTATATTCAGCAGTTTAGCTGCTGCTGCCTTTGATATATATTCACTTGGAGCATTAAGAGCGGTGAACGGTGCTTTTGCCGCGGCTATCCTACCGGTTACCATCTCTTTGATCGGAGACGTTTTTAAAGAGCCTAAATCTAAGATGAACTCCATAGGTACCGTTATGGGTATGTACTTCTTAGGTGCAGCCGCCGCCACCGCCATAGGTGGAGGCCTATCTTTTATCGGGAGCTGGAGGATTGTTTACCTGACCTATGGTATCGCGGAGTTAGTGCTGGTGTTCATTCTTTACAGGGTTTTAACCTTCGAGAAAGGAACCATCGATAAACTAAGTTTCAGAGAGGCCTACAGTGATGCCATCTCACATCCTGATCTTCTTAAAACCGTATCCCTTCTTTCACTGGTGGGCTTCGCAGTTTTCGGCAGCTTCACTTATCTTGGGGACTACCTTGTGGTACAAACCGGTTACAACATAATGTACGTCGGGTTGATATTAGCTTTGTTTGGACTAGCGGCTTTCATAGGTGGTCGGAGAGTAGGAACTCTTAAGAAAAAGATAGGGTCCAAGATCCTCCTCATAGCTGGAGTTCTCGGATTGATATCCCTATTAACAGTCAGCTACTGGCCGGGCATTTACTTTATTTTACCTGCTCTATTTGGCTTTGGTTTAGCCTTTGTGATACTTCAGGTGACCATCATAACTACCGCCCAACAGTATCTTCCCCAGAAACGAGGTACAGTAATGTCCCTGGCATCTTTCAACATGTTCATAGGAGGCGCAGTCGGGATATTCATAAATAGAACGATATTGGCAAGAATGGAATATCAGGGTTTGTTCGCAGTTGCCGCAGTAGTGATTTTCACCGTCGGAGTACTCGCTTTCCTGATAATAGGTCTGTTCTCCAAAGAAGGATGTTCAGCGATGGACTGTCTTATCAGGCTTTACCGCAAGTTTGAGAGTGACTGAACTTTAGTTCTATCATCTGAATCGCTCGTCAGATCTCTTTTCCGTGACCTTCTCAGCACTTTTATCTAACCAACTGGTGCTTTGAACATCGCGATGATCGAACTCCGGTACGTATGGTTTGATATCCAAAAGAGGTGTCCCGTCTAAGACGTCAATATCCTCTACTTTTATAGTGTTACCTTCAACTTCCAACAATTTAACGATAGATAGTCCTATAGGATTAGGTCTCTTAGGGATCATCATAGAATTTTCTGTACTCTGAAAGGAGAGCATCCTTGTATTCCTCTTCTTTTCCGGATGCTATATAATTATTTTCTCTAAATCGTTCTAAGAGTTCATTTAAATCCAGTTCGTCTGGTGAGATATTATTTTCTCGTAATTCCGTGAAGATCTTTTCTAGGTCTCTGATACCAACCTTTCTTCCATCGATATCGATGATAGTGACATCCGGTGAGGAACCGCAGCCGCATCCTCTTCCTGTATTTTTAAGGCCGAAAGGAGTTTCTTTATCTGACATATATGTCTCGCTTTAGTTATTGGTACTATAAAATTTAGTTTTTAAGTAGTTTTTTTATCTGATCCGTATTCAGTATTTTACCCCTGGCCTTTACCTCTCCGTCGATAGCTAGAGCAGGTGTTGCCATAACTCCACGGGAACTTATTTCAGTTATATCTTCAACTTTCACTATCTCCGCGTCAACACCCAGTTCATCTACTGCCTTTTTTGCGTTCTTTTCTAATCTCTGGCATTTCATACACCCAGTTCCTAATATCTCTATCTTCATCTTTTTCACCATTTTCAATCCTTTTGAAGTTCATCTACTAATTTCTTTACATCATTTATTATTTTGTCTAATTTCTCTTCACTCCGTAGATCGCTGTTCTTCTCTATGCCATATTTTTCTGATATCACTATCTCTTCATCGACCGGTATATCCGCACTTTTAAGAGCTTTACTGGCGCATTTTACTTTACATCCGTTCAATGCTATGTATCCATCACTGCTTTTTCCGTTCTTTATTATCCCTTCTATGCCCAAGGGTAAACCAAGTGCACAGACGAAACCAGTGTTTTCTTTTTCTTCCAGCGTATTCACTACCGCTTTGTTTGATAACATCCCTACGTTACAGGCCCCAGAACAGGGCAATATTCCTATTTCTTTCATATTATCACTCCTTATTAACCAACTATAAGTCCGTACGTGAATCCCATCAA
>JAFDTG010000018.1 GCA_019594235.1 Candidatus Saliniplasma halalkaliphilum
ACAGACTGGGAAGCCTGCTCAAGATATCCCGATGCGTCACAGTTTGGACAAAAATGTCAGAGGTACAGGAATATTAACCTGTTTCCCTTTCGACGTCCTCGGTTAAGGGACGCCTTAGGACCGACTAACCCTCGACTGACGAACATTGTCGAGGAACCCTAGCCCTTTCGGCGGAACGGATTCTCACCGTTCTGTTGCTGCTACTCATACCAGAATTCTCGTTCGAACGCGGTCCACTCGATTTCACAACCAAGCTTCTACCCACGCACGACGCCTTCCTACTAGTTACCTTGCGGTACTCTGAGGTATCGGTGACCGACTTAGTCCCGTCCATTTTCGGGACCCACAATCTCGACTGGTGATCTGTTACGAACTCTTTAAAGGAAGGCTGCTTCTAAGCCCACCTTCCAGTTGTCTTAGACTGCGGATTCCCTTTTGCTAACACTTAGTCGGTACTTTGGGACCTTAACCCCAGGCTGGGTTCTTGCCCTTTCGGACACCAAGCTTACCCCGGTGCCCTCACTCCTGGTGTCTACGGCGATAAAAGGTTCGGAGTTTGACAGCGTACCAAGAGCTTTCGCTCCCGAATACCCAATCAGTGCTCTACCCTATCATCCACCTCGACCAAGGCCTACCTTCGAGTAGTTTCGGAAGGAACCAGCTATTTCCGGTCTCGATTGGCCTTTCACCCCTATACGCAGGTCATCGGAGGGATTTGTAGCTCACCAACCGTGCGGGCTTCCACCTCCCTTTCGAGAGGCTTCACCCTGCCCACGTATAGATCGACCGGCTTCGGGTATCCAACCAATGACTTCAGGCGAACACACCTCGTTCCTCTTCCGCTAGAAGCGGAATGCGAACTTGTTGGTTTTCCTATGACTCCGCCCTTAAAAGGCTTAGTCTCGCCATTGATCGGAACTCTCTGGCCCGTTTTTCGGAACGTACGATAAGACAACGGTCCACTCTTTTTACAGAGCTTCGTTCCTTTCTTGCCCTATCAGTCTGTAACCATCTGGTTTCAGGTTCTTTTCGCCTCCCGTCAAGGGTGCTTTTCAGCTTTCACTCACGATACTAGTGTGCTATCGGTCTCGAGACGTATTTAGAGTTGGAAGTTAATGCCTCCCAAATTCACGCGCGATATCCAACGCACGCTACTCCGGATACTCTGAATCATCTTTCCACCTTCCTTCTACGGGGCTATCACCCTCTATGGCACTCCATTCCAGGAGACATCGAATTAGATGGTTAAGATGTACCAGAGTCCAAAAAACCACATGTCCCGACTATTTCTAGCGGGATTCGGTTTGCTCTTTACCGCTTTCGATCGACTTTAGTAACGGCATCTCTTTGATTTCTTTTCCTTTCCCTACTAAGATGTTTCAATTCGGGAAGTTCCCCCTCCTTACGGAGTACAATGGGGAAGTCCCATTAGGCAATCGTGGGATCTACGGTTCCTTGCGCCTACCCCACGCGTATCGCCGCTTGGCACGACCTTCATCAGCGCTCGAGCCGAGCCATCCACCAAATGGCTGAGTGACTGCAGCATATCTAGGACTGGTACACATCCAGGTCTGCGTATGATTGGCAATCATCGGATCATAATGATCCTATACCCTTCCCCGACAACCCTTTTTCATGTCGCCGAGTGCTCTACTTCGCAACTTAAATAATAGGATTAACGTCCTATTTAAACCTTATTTTTTCCATCCCTGAACAATAAACGTCCAAGGGAGGGAATAGCTTCTAATAAGCAACCCCTATAAATAGTTTGGGAATTACCTAAACGGTATAAATTTACAGGAATTTCCTACACTACTATGTACTATATAATTCTTTTAGGTGATTAACTATTCAATGACCAATATAGGTAAAGTATATTTGTTTGATTTACTATAACTCCAATTGACCAGATTGTCAGACAAGGTGTAGAGTACATGAAAAAGATACCCACAGGCGTCAGTGATCTAGACTCGATAATAAAAGGAGGGCTACCAGCAGGATCAGTAGTCTTACTCCTTACAGAAATAGGGGCAGGTGGATTAGAATACCTTTATACATCTTCTGCGAAACTATTGAGGGTTAAAAAAAGTCCCAGAGATGTGTCGATAATTTTAGGCGATGAATGTAAAGGCTCGATATTACCTGAAGAAGTGTACTATATAACGTTCTCTCGTTCTAAACAAGATATTCTGGAAGAGGTCAAAATCTCTTTCAATCAGGATTATTACGACGCCATAGAAGAGGACCTAAATTTCAAGGATTTCTCTAATTCTTATTTTAGACGTACGATGGTACCAAACAGTTGGACAAGGGAAAACCATCAACCATCGTTGTTTGGTGATGAATCAGATTCTAATATATTAGAGGAATTAGTGGATTTTTTAGAAGAAAAAGCCCCGGAAAACATGGTCATAATCGACTCCCTTACCGATCTACTTACAAACACATCTATAGAAAACGATAAGCTTGTAACCGTTATCAAGGGAATGAGACGGGCATCAAAAAAATGGGGTGGTGTAATATATCTTCTACTTACTAAAGGTATAATGGATCGAAGCACTGAATATCTACTCATCGATAGTGTTGACGGAGTTATGAGTTTCGAGTGGTCTAAAAGTCGCCACACATCTAAGCGGCAGAGATACATGTTCTTAGAAAAGTTCATGAGTGTTCTACCTCATTTAAAAAGAGAGAAGATCGCTAGGTTTACAGCAGAAGTAACAGATTTTGCTGGTTACAATGTAGTAAATTATGAAAAGATAAGGTGATCAAAATGGAAGAATATAAAATAGAGCAGGTTGAAACGGGTATAAGTGGTTTAGATGAAATGTTGAAAGGAGGGATACCGAAAGGTCATGTTTTCACGGTCATGGGTTCTTTCGGTACTGGTAAAACCACTTTTTCACTTCAGTACCTATGGCAGGGTCTCCAAAATAATGAATCCTGTATCTTCATCTCTCTAGAAGAAGATAAAAAGGCCATACTAGATACTGGTAGATCCTATGGATGGGATTTTGAACCTTATGTCGAAGAAAACAAGATCGCCCTTGAAAGATTGGCACCGGCTGATGCAGAGGCGACCATCTCTAAATTAAAAAGCGACCTCCCAGCTTTCATAGAATCATTTGATGCAGAACGGATAGCAATAGATTCCGTTTCGCTGCTGAACATGATGTCGAATACACCTCAAGAAAAGAGGGATCGACTTTTCGATCTCTGTAAGATGGTCAAGGATTCAGGCGCAACTACGTTGTTAACAGCTGAAGTAAAAGATGACAATCCACGTAGTTCAAGAGATGGATTAGTCGAATATACTGCCGATGGCGTGATTTTACTTGGATATAATCAAGCGGACAGCCAAGAGGTACAGATGAACGTACAGGTTATCAAGATGAGACGTATCAATCATTCGAGAAAAGTAAAGCCTTACGAGATAACCGATCATGGCATCGATGTCCAAACTGAAGGTGCAGTGTTTTGATAAAAAGGTGAGTGGATATAATGGGTACAGCAATCGGAGATATAGTTGATTCAAAGGAAATTGATTTCGAAGACCTCAAAGGTAAGATCATAGCTGTAGATGCCTATAACATAATCTATCAATTTTTATCGAGTATAAGACAGAGGGATGGCACCCCTCTTAAAGATTCAAATGGAAACATCACTTCACATCTCTCGGGTATATTGTACAGGAATTCGAACCTTATCCAAGAGGGGATCAAACTGATCTATGTTTTCGACGGTAAACCAGACATAATGAAAGAGGGAACTTTAGAGAAAAGAAAGGAAAGAAAAGAGAAGGCTGACTCAGAATATGAAGAAGCCTTAGAAAGGGGGGATCTAGAAACCGCTAGAACAAAGGCACAACAGACATCTAGGATGAGTGACGAGATCGAAAACAGCAGTAAAGAATTACTCGATGCACTAAGTATCCCGTATATTCAGGCTCCGGCGGAGGGGGAGAATCAGGCAGCACATATGGTTAGTAAAGGAGATGCATGGGCTGTAGGTAGTCAGGATTTTGATTCGTTGTTAGTTGGTGCGGATAGATTGGTAAGAAATTTAACAGTATCTGGAAAAAGAAAACTACCTGGACGAAATGAATACAAAGAGATCAAGCCAGAGTTGATAAATCTTGAAAAAATGCTAGATAAACTTGAGATCACCAGGGAACAACTCATAGATATTGCTTTATTATGTGGAACAGATTACAATGAGGGAGTTAAAGGTATAGGTCCTAAGAGGGGATTAAAGTACGTAAAAAAGTACGGTGGTATTGAACAAGTTTTAAAGGAAAAAGACGAAACGATAAATAATGTTCAGGAGATCAAAGCACTGTTTTTGGAACCGAAAGTCACAGAGGATTACGATATAACTTTCAAAGACCCAGATATCAACAAAGTTAAAAAATTCCTATGTGATGAACACGACTTTTCAGAATCAAGGGTCGAGAAAGCTCTAGAGAAGATCATAGATGGGAGAAATATGGATAAACAGACTTCCTTGACCTCTTTCTAAATCAACAGAATTCGTCTAAACTAGGTGTGGAAACTTTATCGTTGTCAAATAATGAGTTTATCTGCATCTCTAGCTGTTCAATCCTCTGTTTAAGATAAGGGGGTAAGTCGAATCTTTCAGTCATCTCTATAGTTGTTCTAAGATACTTTTTTACGCTACCCTCATGTACGGTTAATGTTAGATTACCTCCGCACTGACATCCTCCACTCAGAGGAGGTCGTCTATATTTTCGATTACAACTGGTACATCTAGTCTCCTGAACGCAGAATTTGTTAAGATTTCCAATAAGGTCGGGTATGAAATGCGCCCCTATCACTCTACTCACAACATCTGTAGCGTCAACCGCACGGATCATCTTCGCCACTTTAAGCTGTGCTTCCATCTTTTCAGTCATCTTGTCAAGCCTAGTGTACCGACTTCCGATGGGGCCCTCGGAGATATCCAATGTTTCATGAGTATAGCCAAAACCTTCGTATTGTTTCTCAGTGTGAAGTCTCTCCTCAACTATATCCATCATACCGACCAATTCTTTCGGATTGGGGTACTCAAATGTCTTTTCATAAAATTCTAAGGGGTACTTCCATAAGCAATCCACGTTATGGGCTTCGCTGTCGATCTCATCCGGGTTGATCTTAGTGGTTAAAACCAGTGGGGCATCCATCTTTCCTCCCCTCTTTTCAGGTAAAAACTTTTGTGAGAAATTCAGCAGCCCATCCATAAGCAGCATGATACAGTCTTCGTCGCCGTCACACTGGCCGACATACAAATCATTAGCTACTAAAGTGTGATTATCGTTAACAGTGAGTGAGTAAACATAATCATCAGAATTTTTTACTATCTTTTTATCTACAATCTCATCAAACCAAATGTTGCAGTTATCTGTCATCAGACGTTGGGTTCCAACAGATGTATTTTCTAAGGAATCTTTAAGGGAGTTTGATTTTCTATTTGTGTCGAAACCAATTTCTTTTTTAAATTTGACTATGTTTTTTGAAGTTATTTTAATTATGTGAGCTGTAAATATTTTATCAGTATGATCTATTCCTTTTTCCTCGTAGAATTCTTTAACTATTCCACTTGGGTCTCTTTCTTCTTTATATAGTTTTGAGTTTATTCCAAATCTCTTCAAGGAATAAATTATCTCATCTGCAAGTCTTTTACTTACTGTACTAGCTCTAATATCTAATCTTTTCGAGGAGGTTGTACCATCCCCTGAAAAATAACCAGAAAGAAAACTAGATAGACAACGTTTATTAGATAAAAGTATTTGAGTAGGGATCTTTTTATTTTTTGCTTTATTTCCAGTACCAAGAACATTATTGAATAAGAAATATATCAGTTTACTTGAAGCTGTTATTTTCCATTCATTTTCTTCAAATGCATTTATACCTAGTTTATGTTTATATACTTTTTTTAAAAAATCTCTTGAATCTCTATCAGGTATACAAATCGTGACCTGATAAAAATTTCCTTTCTTTTTTCTAGCAAATCCTTCTGCAGTATAATATCCAATCAGTTTGCTAAAATCCTCGTCTATAGTAATATATCTATTAATGCTAATTTCGTCCCTTTTACTACCTAACTTTATTTCTTCTGGTAGAATCTCAAAAGTCTGATCCCCAAATATCTTTTTCATTATCCAATATGGAAAGCTACACCTTTGGATATAACTAGAAATTGTTTTTTTATTAATGCCAGTCTCTTCGGATAATTTTTTAAGATAAGAGTTAGTAGAAAATTTTTGTCTAAAGGTACTTTTTAGAAAATCTGATGAAATAGATCTTATCATTATTGTTTCTTCAATATCAGGTATTTTTGATAATTCTTTTAGTAGATCAATTTTATTCTCTTTACCCTCCATCTCTATTTTTTTGGGCGAAGGAATCAAATCACCTTCCTCTAAATCGAAGGCACGGTAAAATTCGATTTTATCTCCGGCTTTTAACATCTTGTGTTGAGGGGTGACTTTAAGCTCACGTCCAGATCTTGTTTTAAATTCAATATAATGATTAGGGGCGGGATGTTTAGAAACACAGGACACTTTCATCAAAGACTCTTCACCATCTTTAGAGATTGATGGGACAAATAAGTTATCCATACCTTTATACTCGGTTCCAAAATCGTCATATTTTGTATCCCCCCGGGTAAGTTCTTTTTCAACTATCTCTTCAATTGGCTTCAATGTCCAATCGCCCTTAGATTTAATCCATAATTTGGTATCCGGGGAAAAACAATTCCTCCGCTTTGCAGCATGGAAGAATGGATGAGCGTATCCCGCCTTTCCTTCATGATAACCGATCAATCTTCCCAATACTCCACCAGAAGTATGAGGTGCTAATCCGACCACTAGTTCACCGATAAGATCCTCCTTTCTTTCAGCTTCGTAGAAAGGGTCCACATCATAGTATTTTCTAAGTAGATCGTCAACGAATTTGGCGATCTTGACTAAATACATCCCCGCAGCTCTAGATGCGATAAAATCCTGGGTTTTCAATTCTAACATTTGGTCTGCATTTTCTAACGGCTCTCCATGGATATCTTTCTTGTAACCTAATTCTTTAGCTTTTTCGACACTGAGTCCTATCTCTTCAGGTTTAAAATGAGTTACCGGAAGATCTGTCATGTCATATCGGCAGGTGCCGTCTTTAAAAACCCAGATGTTGTGCTTAGCCCTGAGAATGGCCTTTTCAAGAGCTTCAGGGGTCTTCTCTTTGGTCAATAACCCTTTGACACCTTTGACCCTCTTAACATTCCCTCCCCCTCCTATATTCTTTAGAGCTTCACGGTATTTACTAGCCATATCCAATTTCTGTTTCTTCGGACCTCCGTTTCCCATGTTATTTTCCAATAATTCCCTTCTACCTCCACAGGTACACCTGATCTGGGCACCACTCTTACCACATTTACTACATCTCCTGGCACTGACTTCGACTTCTATAATCCCTTTATCCACAGCCTTATTGACCAGCCTCTGATTACCTCCAGCACTACCCAAAGGAAACAGCCCGTGTACCGGTGGGTTCATTTTCCTTTCTTTAGTTTTTTCCGGTCTAGCCATCCTTGCGCCGATGGTGGTTGGGGCCTTGCTGCGGATCTTGACGCCCGATAACTCAGAAAGATACTCAATGAGATCCTCCTTTTGACTTTCTCCGTGAAGTTCAAGATCACCCTCTTCGATTCCAAGTGTGAACAAGAAGGGGCGATAAATCTCGACATATATTTCGTCATCCTTCAATTCATGAGGAAGACCGATATCTTCTAAAATTTTCTTTATCTCGTCCTCGTTAGAAATGTACAAACCATCATCGATACGTGAATGCTCACTTACGAACTCTCTCAACGCTCTTAATTCCGATACATCTACGTAATCCCAGAAATAGATATATTTTGGATGTAAGGGATAGCCTTGTTCTCGACTCAATTCTACAGCTTTTTCCGGAGTGATCTCATTTTCACTTAAATCTACTTCCACTTCTTGAATCCACCATTCATGACAGTATGCGGCAGGGACCAGTGGATGATTATTTTCTAAGAATTCGCCGTAGGGTATAAGCATCTCTCCTATATCTAGTATCTCTTTGACCTTACTAGCGATCTTTTTAGCCTCTTCACCGTCATCTATTCTTTTTACCGTACCGTCGTGCAAAAGTACCGTAGGTCCTTCGATCGTATCACACGGGGTGACCGCTCCTGCTTTCCCGGGTCTCTCGATTTTTATCTGAGTCCCCAGGGCCATAAATTCATCCGTAAGATACATGACTGATGGATTGACTGCTAAAGCCGCTAGACCTAGTGTCCTACCCCTTCCGTATCTAAGTCTGAATCCTCCCTTAACACTGGGATGCCCGAAGACCGGCCTACCGGCGATCGTATCTTTTATGTACTTGAAATTTGGAGATATTCCTTCTTGTTTTTCGTCATCCGAGTCTTTTTTACTTGAAGCAAATTTCTCGATATACTCGTCGATAAATTCCCATCCCTCGATGTCCAATTTATCTACGTATTTCTTCAATTTTTGTGCTTTAAGACACATCCCCTCGGCAAGGACCAAACATGCTCCACCTCTTACTCGATTTGTATCAACTCTTGGAAGATTCCTATTACCAGATACTTCCTCACTTTCCGTTCCTTCACCACTGATACTTACAGGGCAACCTTTAACGATGACTTCGATCTCTTCGGCAGAAGGAGTGTACTGTAAACTTCTAGTTTTTTTGTAAAGAGGTACTTCTTCTTTGAATCTTTGAATTTCTCCTGTTGTGGCTTTAAAAGAACCGATACCCAATTCCCTTCGAACTACATCCGCTATAAGTACACTTAAGGCCTGACCGGTACCACCGGCTGAACGTATGGGACCTGCGAAGGAAAGCTCTACGTAATTTGTCCCGTCGCTGTTGTCTTTGATATCTAATCCTCCGATCCCCTCTAGTGGTGCGACGAGAATACCTTCCGTTAGAACAGCCAAACCTATCCTCACAGCATCTTCCAAGCGCTCTTTTACAGATCCCTCATCTCTATTGGCGACTTCCCTTGCTATGTGTATGGATACTTCCTCACGGTCATATTCTTCACTCAATTCCCTGATCTTTTCGGCAGTATTCTTGACTCCTGTCAATTCCTGAGCTCTCAGGGCCAAATCCTCCGCCATGGGTATTTCTACATCTTGTTCCGGATCGTAACCTTTACCTCTAGCTTCCCTAGCTACCGCATATGCCTTTAATGCAGACTGCTCAAGTTCATCAAAATAAGATTTCATCTCGTCTGAAAGCGCTAGTTCAGCCGTGTTGACCCCTCCATTTCTGCATTGTGACCTCTGTTCATATTACGATAAAACTCCAAGTAAGATGGTGTTATTAAACCTTACTGGTTCGGAATTTTATAGGCCTTTAGAAATTGATAAATAATAATTTAACGTATGTATAACTATGAGTTTTCGGGGTGTAGAAGAAATAATTCGAGATAACAAAAAAGGAGCTTTCGAACTTCTCTTTGAAACCGGGGAAAGTATAATCTCTTTAAATCCTGATGAGGCAAAAAAGTATGCTATAGAATTAGTTCAAGGTCGTTGTTCCATGTCCCCTTTGGTTAACCTTGCTAATGAAACGTTTAAAGCCATTAAAAAGGGAAATCATAGGGAGTCGATCAAAGATTATCTTCTCGATGTTGAACAATCCAAAAGGAAAGTGATCAACAAAGCTCAAGACATTGTAAGTGAATTCAACAACATAGGAACTCTAAGCTACAGTTCTACGGTGATCGAAGTTTTAAGAAATTCTCAAAAAGTTTCAGTTCTAGAATCAAGACCTTTATTCGAAGGGAGAAAGACCGCAGAGAAACTTTGTAATGAAGGTGTGGATGTGAACTTTTATCCCGACCCAGCAATTTGCGATATGGTTTTCAAAATCGATGCACTACTCGTAGGATGTGATTCCATCTCCAATGAAGCATTTACTAACAAAACAGGTACCCATGCTGCTGTTATAGTTTGTCAACATCTTAAAAAACCGGTTTATGTGGTCTCGGACTCATCTAAGATACTTCCAAAGGGCATTCCTCTTCATTTTGAAGAACACCACGATCCGAAGGAAGTTTGGGAAACCGAATTAGATATAACTATCCATAACAAATATTTCGAAAAAATTCCATGGATGGACCACATAAAATTGATCACTGAAAATGGAATCATAGAGAAAAAGGAAAAAATTCAGAGAGAAGGGGTTTCTGAAAAGTTGCTAAAACACTACCCTATGGAGTGATAAGTGTCTCTTTTATTTCTCCATTCTTTTCCTTGAGTTTGACTTCTTCCCTTATCACTTCGGCTAACCTTTCGATACCAGTCCATATCTCTTCTTCAGAGGAATGGGTGAAGTTCAATCTCATCGTGTTATGTCCGTTATCCTCTACGTAGAAGGCATCCCCAACTACGTAAGCCACTTTTTTCTCGATGGCTTTTTCGAACATCTCCCTAGTATCGATATTTTCTGGTAGTTTTGCCCATATGAACATGCCGCCTTCTGGTCTGTTCCATTCTACGTGATCCGGCATGTACTTCTCCATGGCATCCAACATAGCCAATCTTTTTTCATTATACAATTCTTTGATGTACTCTAGATGTTCATCAAGTACGCCTTCTGATACGTATTTGTATGCTACATATTGACCGAATGGATTTGTACATAAATCAGTAGCTTGTTTAGCAATGACCATCTTATCTATGAAATCTTTCGGTCCTACACACCAGGCTATCCTAAATCCAGGTGCTAAAATCTTAGAGAATGTTTGAAGCCTAACGACCCTATCTTCATCGTCTAAAGACATCAAATGTGGTTGAGGTGAACCCTCGTAGCGAAGATAAGAATAAGGAGAATCTTCGACTACTAAAACGTCGTGTTCAGATGCTATGTCAAGTAATCTTCTTCTCTTATCACCTGGGATGGTAGCTCCAGATGGATTCTGGAAAGTTGGAACCAAATACAAAAATTTGGGTTTGCATCCTTCTTTCTCTAGTTGAGTCAACTTCTCATCTAGAAGATCCATATCCATGCCATCTTCTTGTACTGGCACAGTTTCCATATGGCCCTGGAAAGCTCTAAAAGCGCCCGTAGCTCCCAAATACGTTGGTGAACCAACAACGATAGTGTCACCGGGATTTAGTAATATCTTGCTGATAAGGTCTAGGGCCTGCTGAGAACCGTGGGTTATCAAAATATTTTCCTTATCTACATCCATACCCCTTTTCGTCATCTCTTCAGCAAGTACTTCTCTCAAAGGCGTTATACCTTCAGTAGAACCATACTGCATCACACTTTCTGGCATATCATCCATGAGCTCGTTTATCAGCCTGCGTGTACTTTCTACAGGAAAGGCATCTGGATTTGGTAATCCCCCCGCGAAAGAGATAATACCCGGTTTTTGAGTTAACTTGAGCAGTTCTCTTATCTCAGAGGTTTTCATGGATTTTGCTCTTTCCGAAAATATATCATTGCATTTCACCATATATATCAGCAATCTAAGAAAAGAGCGCCCTATCTTATTATTTTCGGTCATCTCTAACCTAATACTTCACCGACAGCCTTATCGAATTCAGCAAGAAAATCATCCCTCTTATCTATTGGTACTCTTGAGCCTGATGCGATATCGTGTCCTCCACCAGAACCTCCAAATTTCTCCGATATTTCCCTACATAACTTTCCCAGATCTAATCCATTATTGACCAATTTCTTCGTTCCTCTGGCAGATATATCTACATTGTTTTCCAATTCACATACACCTAACGTCGGTTTACTCTGGTCGAATATATACAGCATGGAGAGGCCGGCTAACTCGCCCTTTCTTTCCTTTTTCTCTTCGAAAAAGTACTGAATGTTTTCTTTTTCTATCGGTCCATCGTCTTCCAAGCTGTGCAGCCTTTCGATCATCTCATCTCTATAACTTTCACGGATCTCTTCCGCTTTTTTAAAGGCATTTTTGTCACCTAGGCAGATCGACATCCCTAAACCAGCTTGTTTTGTACGTGCGGTGGAATTCAGTAGTTTGTAAAGTATATCTACGGACAAACCATACCTTTTGGAAGAATAGTGTGGGCCTCTGATACTATCGATAACATGTGATGGTATGTCCCTTTCAAGCAGAGATAGAACAAGTAATGTATTCAACTTCCTCTCAGCTTTACTAGATACATCATCTACGGGAGTCTCATGATCTATGTCAACATCCTCTAAAATCCTATCGATCTCTTTTTCCCTACCTGATATCCCAGGGAAATAGGGATCGCATGCCTTCAATAAAGCGTCCCTGATGTTTTTACCATCTA
The DNA here is from genome assembly GCA_019594235.1 of Candidatus Saliniplasma halalkaliphilum. GTDB lineage: Archaea > Thermoplasmatota > Thermoplasmata > Halarchaeoplasmatales > Halarchaeoplasmataceae > Saliniplasma > Saliniplasma halalkaliphilum. The sequence continues at coordinate 12,332 of JAFDTG010000018.1, forward strand.
TGAAAAGTCCAACGTTTTCAGTAATTTCTTTTTCATCTAAAGCATCTTTTAATAAAGATTCATTAAGACCTATGAACCCTTCAATGTTCTGTTTATCAGCTGCGGCCCCGGCTAGACCGTATAATGATAAAGAAACGTTCTTTTTATCATATATCATCGACAAAATCAAAGCAAGAGTTGCACCACAAACTTCATCGGAACCGTTGATCCCATGATTATGAGGGTTTATGAAAACGTGTTCCTCATCTTCGCTCTCCACATCTTCATCAACTTTATGATGATCTAAAACTATCACAGGTTCATCTATCTTTTTGATGTCCTCTAATTGACTGTTACCTATATCAGTTAAAATTATAGGAATATCTTTTGGTAAATTTTCCGGTAGTTTACTGACAAATCTAGCGTGAAATCCCTTATTCTCCCTCATCAATGTAAGTGCTAAAACAGAAGCTGCTGAGATTCCATCGCCGTCGTAATGTGATATTACCCTGAATTTATTGTAAGAATTTAAAATCTCTGAAGCAGATTCATATTTTTTCTCTAACCCCTTCGGTAACTCTACCACATTCCCTCCCCTACATTGATTATTGTGTAAGCATCTCTGCTATATCTATGGAATATTTCCAATCTTCAGGAATTTCTCCTTTTCTTTTATAGTACTTGGCCAGCCGTCTTATTTTAGATTCGATAAGTTGGAGACCACGTTTGTTTTTTAGGTCCTTCCGATTATCCTCGAGATGTTCATGGAGGTTGACGGCTTTTTCCATCAAATTAATAAGGTCCTCTGGGAAATCCATGTAAACCTCATTTTCCTTCAATATCTCAGTAACATCTTTACCTGCAGCTAATTTTACGTTAGGTACAGCATACTGGTCTCTAAGTATCACCCCAATCTCACTAGGGGTTCTTCCTCTTTTGAATAACAGGAGTACTTTTTCTTCGATCTCTTCTGCATCCATCTTTACCCATTCAGGATTAGAAGTAACATAGGGGCGTGTCGAGCCTGATCTTCCGTGTTTTGAACTGTGCATTCTAGACATAGTAAACCTCCGAATGAACTCGGGATTCGATTCATATATGTTCTAATACTTAAAAGTGACTGTTGTTGTGATGTATAAATAAGTTTCGAAACATGCAAAATAACCAAATATGACTTTACATTTGTAGAAACTTATGGGTTTCTTGGATAAGTTATTGGGTCGAGATTTTAAGACCGTGGTTTTAGCATTGGATGGGGTTCCTTACAGTTTTATAAAAGACATGTACGAAAAGGGAGAGTTCAAACATTTGGGTTCTCCTGAATATCATAAGATGAGTTCTGTTTATCCAACGATCTCGTCCGTTGCATGGTCATCTTTTATGACCGGAAAAAATCCTGGAAAACATAACATATATGGCTTTGTAGACAGAAAGTCTAATAGTAAAAATTTACAGATATGTAATTCGAAGGATCTAAAATCCCAGACACTTTGGGAGTATCTCAGTGAAAAGAAAAAAAAGGTATTTGTGATGAATGTGCCTTTGACCTACCCTCCAAGAAAAGTGAATGGTAAATTAGTATCTGGTTTTCTATGTTCAAACCTAATAAAAGGTACATATCCAAAGGAGTTTGCCTCGGAACTTTATAAGTTGGGTTATAAGATAGATGCCGAGTCATCTTTAGCACTTGAAAATCTAGAGAAGTTCTTAAAGGATATCAATGAAACCTTTGAATCTAAAAAGAAGGTAATGTCTCATTATCTCAATAAAAACTATCACTTTATGATGTTCCATTTCATGGCCACCGACCGTATCAATCATTTCATGATGGGGAATTATCTAGATGGGGATAAATATGCGGACAAGTTTATTTCATTTTATAAGAAAATCGACCGTATGGTTGGGCTATTAAAGAAAAATCTAGATGAAAATGATAAGCTTTTAATTATTTCTGACCACGGGTTTACAAGATTGGAACAGGAAGTTCAGCTAAATAGATGGCTTATGGAAGAAGGTTATCTAGAAGAGGTTAAGGAATTCTCTAACATAACTAGAGAAACAAAAGCATACAGTTTGATCCCTGGGAGGATATACATCAATCTGGAAGGAAGGGAAAGGAACGGTAGCGTATCAAAAAAGGAATACAACTCACTTAGAGATGAATTGATTGAAAAATTGAGTAACCTCCGAGACCCGATGTCGGGACGTGAGATCGTAGATAAGGTTTTCAAACGTGAGGATATCTATTCAGGCCCATACGAAGAAAATGCACCAGATTTGCTTGTTCATCCAAAAAATGGATATGACTTAAAAAGTAAATTTGGTAAAGTTGAATTTATAAGCAAGGGCCTCCGAAACGGGATGCATACATACGATGATGCTTTTGTTTATTCCTCTGAGCCAATATCTGCGGAAAAAGCTAATATTATAGATCTTTACCCAACCATTTTAAAGATGATGAAAGTAAAACCCCCTAAAAATCTAGACGGACGGTCTCTTTTGTAGATTCATCGTCCACGTACCTTTTTACGTACTGCGTCTATGTATTCTTGTTTTTTAGGTAATTCTAGTTCAAGTTCTCGAGCTAATAGCAGTAAAGCAGCTTCGATTTCTATATTCATATCATCCTGTTTAACGTTCACACGGGACATTATCTCCTGTCGATTTAGATGACTGTACATAACCACATCATCCAACATACTCTGGAAAAGTGGTTTCTTATTTTCTTCAAGGATTCTTTTTGATGGTTCGAAACCCAACGGTATATTAACGTTAGCAGGATCGAACTCTGAACGGACGATATCATCCTTCAGCTTTACTAAACCCTCTTTTCTTGCTATCTTAAGAAGTTTTTTAGCTTCACTAGATGTGAACCATCCTAAATCGGCAGGAGGACCGTATATGAACTCATCTTTATCTATTTCTTGAGCTCCCGCTCTTTGGAATATGAAGGCTATCGTATATTTCAATTCCTTGCTTGCCATTCTATCGAATCCTCTAGACCTAATATAACTCCATCTACTTTATCCTCATATAAATCGATTTTATCTATATCGATTTTTCCTCCTATGTAAAGCTCGTGATCTTTATCTAGCATGTAATCTAAAAGGGTGTTATCAAAATTTTCATCGCTCAAATCGTGGATGACTATCGTATCGATACCAGTTTCAACAGCTTCTAGGATCAGTTCTTTTATATTGGTTTGTTTAATCTCATTCGATGGTGAGATGATTCCATCTTTATAATCTATACAGAAGACCATCTTATCACTGATTCTTGACGATTCGTTCATCAAATCGATCGAATACATCGTTTTAGTGGAAATGACTATTCTGTCTGCCCCAGCTATGTAACCGTCTGTAATGGTCGCTGTATCCCTAGCTCCAACGTCAGCCCAAACTTCTCTACGAGTTCCGACTTTTCGTATCATATCCGATTGTAGGCTTCTACTTTCTATACCATTTAAGTCTAACAAGTAAATAATATCATAATCACTTAAAAGGAATAGAACATCATTATAGTCTAGGTTATTACCATTTTTAGAATAATGTTCGTAATACCCGTTTTTGACGGTCACGGGTTTACCGCCTTTGAACGATATCGATGGTATAACTTTCATGATCGGTAATTTGATAACCACTTAATAAAAGGATTGCCTATTAATGGATCAGATGCTTTAGATAAGCTAGAAGTTGATTGAGCGGCATACCTTTGTCCCATTCCATTTTAAGGTTGCCGTGAACCGTGGTCTGCATGTATGGAATCTTTCTCTGGAGGACTTGATGTTTTTTCTTCATGCCATCTATGTCCATGGTATATACTCTCCATTTGTCTCCTCTCTGGCTTTTCAACCTATATGCATAAAGGGGAAGAACGTTGCTGTTCACACACACTTCTTTCATCCATTCCGCCTGTTCACTCAACCTACCCTCGTTCCTAAAATAGAGTACGTTTTCCTTGGATGATTTTACTTCTATCGGGAAAGAAATCTCACCTCTTAAAGCTATAAGATCAATGCCAAGGCTTCCACCGGCTCTGACGACAAGAAAGGGTATATCGTGGATCGCTCGGTATCCTTCGAGTTCTTTATCACTACAGGTTTTCGTAGCATTATTGATAACCTCCTCATCCCCAGATAAAATTCCTTTCAACTCTCTTTCGTATTTACCGACGGCCATCGTTTTTAACAGTGCGAGTATGTTATATATATTTATCAATCAGAGGTGACTGAAACTAAGGCCTTAACCTAGAAGTGTCTCTTGGGAACAATATCGCTTCTCTTATATTTGATAAATCGAGCATCTGCTGAACGAATCGATCTAGACCTAAACCTATCCCACCGTGTGTTGGCATGCCGTATTTGAAAGCCTTCAAGTAATCCTCGAAATCTTCCTCTTCTAGACCTATCTCGTCCATCTGCTTGATAAGAACATCGTACCTGTGCTCTCTTTGTCCACCTGAAACTAACTCCTGACCTTTGTACTCAAGATCGAAATAAGTGGTTAGTGACGGGTCGTACTCTTTCCTCATAGCGTAGAAAGTACTCTCTTTGAGTCTTGTCGGAAATTCTGTTATGTAGAAGAAGTCAGTATCATGATTTTCTTTAACGTAATCTCCCAGCATCTTCTCAGCTTCCGTATCGATCTCCGGTCTGTCTTCCCATTCCTTTCCCAAATCCTGCAAGATCTCGATGCAGCCTCTATGGGTTATTTTTTTGATCGGATGCTCGGGAACTTCCAGTTCTACATCGAGTTCTTCGAGCTGTTTATTTCCGTGTTCCTTTACATGTGAAAGTGTATGACTTACCATATAACTGGTCATGTCCATTATATCTTCCGAACCATCTATGAATGACATCTCAAAATCAACAGAAATGAATTCCGAAGTATGTCTTATAGTGTCAAAATCCTCGGCTCTGTAAGCCGGTGCTATCTCGTAAACCCTTTCAAATCCAGCGGACATCAATATCTGTTTGAACAGCTGTGGACTTTGAGCTAAGTGTGCCTTCTCTTCATAATAATCAACATCGAATAACGTGGCGCCACCCTCGGCACCGGCTGCTACTACCTTTGGAGTACTAACTTCTAAAAAACCCTCCTGGGAAAAGAAATCCCTCATACCTTCGATCAAAAGATTCCTCAATTCGAAGATGTTCCTCTTGTCCTTTTTCCTTAAATCTAAGAAACGGTTATCCAATCTCGTTGGAAGTTCAGCGTCAACTTTGTCAACAACACCCAGTGGGAGTGGTTTTTCAGCCTCACAGACAACCTTGATCGATATAGGATGTACCTCGTATCCAAGATCTGTTTGATCGGTATCGGTTTTCTTACCTTCTATTTCGATAACACTCTCTCTCGGTATATTAACGATATCCTCGAATTCATCTTCGCCGGTCTCCTTCTTTACCAGTACCACTTGAAATACATCCTCGCGGTCTCTAACCTTTAAAAAAGCGATCCCTCCAAGGTTCTTGACTTCCTGTAACCATCCGGCCAGTTTACATTTCTCACCGTCTTCAAGATTAACTGCATCCGTGGAATGAATTCTTTTCATGTTTTACCTAATTTATGTTCCATGTATAAAAGCCTTTCATGGACTTATAGTGACTCAATGATGAATCTTACGAAATATTTATAGCTTCGATTTCGATTTGTCAATGGGAGATAAAATGAAGGCTTTGATATTCGGGGCAGGTAGACAGGCTGAGGGAATAGCATGGTATCTAGCAAATCATACAGATTTTGAAGAGATAGGCATCTTTAGTAGGTCACCTGGTCCCATAGACGATATTATCGAGTTCGTCGGTAGTCATAAACTAAAAAAATATGTTGGGAATGTTTTAGACTCTGAGAAGGTAAAAGATGTGATGGGGATGTACGATATTGGTATCAACGCACTTCCAACAAGACAGACCAGTTACAAGACCATCGAGAATGCTGCTGATGTTGGTTTGAACATGATCGATATACTCGAAGAATACCACAGGAGACCTGATGCCTATGAGACGGAAGATTTAGAGGTTCCAAAAGGGATGTCAGTGGATGATTATGGAGAATATATTCATGAAAAGTACAAAGAAAAAGGGATCATGCTTTTGGATGGTATCGGTTTTGCCCCTGGCATAACGAATTTTACTTTGGGTGAGGGTCTTAGAGAGATGGATGAAACTAAGTCTGCCATAGCACGCTGTGGAGGAATACCGAACGAAAAATCCGCTGAAAGACATCCTTTAAAGTATATGATAACATGGGCATTTGATCATGTTCTTAGGGAGTACAATGTAAAATCCAATGCTATCAAAGATGGAGAGAGGAGAGAGGTCGAAGCCCTATCAGAACATGAGAAGTTCAAATTCGATAAATTTGGAAAAGATATAGAGTTGGAGTGTGCAGTAACCCCGGGTATGCCCAGTTTTGTGTACACTAGGTCAGAGCTAAAAAATACCTATGAGAAAACTGTTCGTTGGCCTGGACATTATGACACTATCAAGGAGTTCAAAAAATGTGGGATGTTAGATACTGAACCCATTGACATGAATGGAATCAAAGTCGTGCCAAGAGAGGTACTATTGAACGTGATCACACCTAGATTGAAACCAAAAGAAGGAGATAGGGACGTATGTGTTATGTGGAATACTGCAGAGGGGAAAATAGATGGCGAAGAGGTCAGTATCGATTACTACATGTGGGATGAAGAAGATACTGAAACAGGACTCACTGCAATGCAGCGAACGACCTGTTTTCCTCCGGCTATCGCCGCTGAGATGATGGCAAAAGGAGAGATATCTGGGGAAGGAATAGTTCCGCCTGAGGATTGTATAAAGGGTCCGATATATGATAAGATGATAGAGAAGCTTGAAGAAGTAGGAGTAGAGATACTGAAGGAAATAACCTATCCATAATTTGATCAACTCTAAATTTAAATACATCTCAGTCTCTTTCCTTTCATGCATCCTGAAAGAATTATTGGAGTTGTTCCAAATTTAAACACTGGCATGTTCGGGCAGAGTTCTTTTACTCTTGTTGTTACCAATTATAGATTGATCTTCGCAGAGGTTACTAAACAATTGTTGAATCAGGAACGTGAAAGAGCTACAGCGGGGGTACAGAATGAAGGTATGATGAGTCGTTGGAAAGCGTCTATG
>JAFDTG010000044.1 GCA_019594235.1 Candidatus Saliniplasma halalkaliphilum
AGAGCTGTCACGGACGTATTACGAATATGGATTGCTTTTAGGAGATAAAGAATTGCTTGATAAAGCATATGAACTGTTTGAAGAGATGGGGCTTGAATTGTGGATTGAGAAGACGAAGGATTTGGTTTAAATATAACCGATGTTTGTTTGTAATTTGAATCGTTCTATGCCTAACCCGCTAAATAAAACTAATTGATGATGAAAATTGCCCGCCATTTGTATTTAATACAAATAATTTTTACAATTTGACCAAAAATGTTAACTAGTACCATCTAAATTAACATATAATTCATACATCACGATAATCACCCTCCCTCCTCTTTTTTTTCTCTTCGTTGTTTCTTTGATCAGGTTTTCTAGAGGAGCTTTTAAATAGATTATAATTTTTTGATCGGTTCTTCTTGGATGATCTTACCCATATCCTCTAAAGATGTATCTAGCATTATCTTATCGCCGATACTTTTCACGTGTCTCATAGATATCCCTAATCTAGTTTTAGAAAGTAGAGATTTTTTCAGATCCAACGTTTCCAGTATATCCTTTTTTATTTTGACGAGCAGTGAAAGCGTACCTAAGGATTCAGGATCTATCAACACGTCTTCCACTTCACCCACGTCGTTTCCATTACTTCCGGATATCTCCATGCCTAAAAAAGATGAGGCAAATTTCTTTTCAGAAACGTCTTTGAAGTGATGCTGGAGTTGTTCTATAGGTTCTTTTAATACAACATTGTCGGTGAATGCTTTAACGTGTTCCACATCTATCCCCAACTTCAACGAAGATAACAATGGTTTGCTCTGGGCGAGTTCGTCTATTACCTCTTTGTTCATTTTGACTACGATCTCATCGATCTTAAACTCCTTGTCATAGGTAATATCTATCATTTCACCCATCGATCGACCATTACTACTCAATATCTCTTTACCTTTGATCTCATTTAATGCTTCCATTTATATCCCTCTTACAAAAAGTAACTCGTTCTAGATATTTAATCTTTGTTTAAATGGTTGAATTTTATAAAACTTGGGAAAGTTTTAATTACATTTAATTTAATTAGAACTTGAATTTCAAACTGTCATACATCACGATAATCACCCTCCCTTTTTTTCTTAGATTTGGTGAAAAGATTGATTAGACTCCTCGAAAATAGAAGGATGTGATAAAATGAAAAAAGCTATCGTACTCATAGAGAACGGTTTCGAGGATACTGAACTGACATACCCGTATTTCAGACTCCAGGAAGCCGGTTTCGAAGTTGATTTGGTTGGTGAAAAGGGAGGAACTACTTACGAGAGTAAGAACGGGCAGAAGTTGAATTCCCATAAAGCCGCCGAAGACATAGACATATCTGAATACGATTTACTAGTCGTACCGGGTGGAAGGGCTCCGGATAGGATGAGGATCAAGGAGTCTATCGTAAAATTGGCTCAGGATGCTGTTGACAACGATCTAGTCATCGCTTCGATCTGCCACGGATTGCAACTGCTGATAGAAACCGACCTCCTAGAAGGTAAAAAAGCCACCTGCTATTACTCCGTAAGAACAGATATGGAGAACGCCGGAGCTAAATTCTTAGATGAAGAAGTGGTGGTCGATGGAAAACTGGTAACCTCCAGGCATCCTGGAGATCTACCTGCTTTCATGAGAGAAACTTTGAAACAACTGTAAAAATCCTTTTTTCTTTTTTTAAAAAGTAGATGTACTGATCTAACTCTTCCTAGCAACTACACCCATTGCATCTGCTCCCGACTCTATAGGTTTTCCCGTCAAGTCACCGTAAAAATCTTCGACTTCGAAACCGTGTTTTTTGAGTGATCCCGAGATCTGGGATGGTGTAAAGAATCGATGCCATATACGGTAGACACTTGCATCTCCATTTTTTTCTATGATTAAATATTGATCCAATTTCACCTGTTCATCAGGGTAATAGTAGCGGTTTAACAATTCCATGTAACTATGAGAACACCAGAAACCTCCATCTTCTTTGACCGTCCATCGTGTAGTTTCGTCATCTGCTTCCGGATGTGATGGTGTAAGAACGTCGAACACGAAATAACCGTCTTCTTTGAGCAGTGAATTTATCCGTTGCAATAATTGATCTTGCTCTTCTTCGGATAACACACTGAAGTCGTAGTAGATCATCAAAGCGGTATCGTACTTTCCGGGTATTTCAACGTCCAAATAATTACCGTGTATGAGTTCTATATCAGTATCACGGTGCTCTTCAGCATACTCTATAGATCTCTTAGAAAAATCAACACCCGTGACTTCAAGACCGTAACGGCTCAGTTCACTGCAGTAAAGTCCGGGACCACAGCCCAAGTCGATAACTTTCGAACCCTCTTCTAATCCACATCTAGATACTATCCACTCACAAAATTTCTTGATGGTTTTGTTCTTGCGGCTGGCCATATCACGTTCGGGATCGAGGTGTGCTCGAAGAAGGTACTCGGAGATGTGTTCATCGGTCCATATCTCACCGTCTCCAGGCTCAGATAAAGGGGGTTTGCTGGACAATTCTTTCAACCTGTTTAAATCTAACTTGCCCTCTTCCAATACATTTACCATGATCTCACCGTTTGTAACAATAATAGTAGGAAAGTACATCTATATAATATAGATGAAAAGTCGTTAATGAAAAGCACCATTACTAAATATAACCCCTTAATAATCACAATCCATGACAGATGACAATCGATCAAGAGATATATTCATCAAAGAATTACCAGAATTATCGACTGAACCCGCTGCACTAGGTCTTTTCGGATTAGCTGTAGCTGCTCTATTGTTAGCGGTTACGGACTTGGGGTTAGCATCGGCATCTAACAGCGCACTGATGATCCCGTGGATACTGTTCTTCGGGGCTACGGCACAGTTCGTAGCAGGTTTGATGGAATTCAAACGTAACAATATTTTTGGTGCCACCGTTTTCACTTTCTTTTCCCTAGCCATGTATTCCATAGCTTTAACGGGCTACATCAACACGTTCACCGACGTCACGGTAGATACGAATCACTACGTAGCAGGCCTAGTAGCTGTTATGGTGTTCTTGATAATAATCACATTCGCATCGATGATGACTAACAAGGTACTTTTCACCATCGTAGTGGCAGTTGATATCGCACTTCCGCTTTTGATGGCTCATTACCTATATGACCTATCAGCAGTATATGCCGGAGTGTTTTTACTGATAACTTCAGCACTTTCATTCTATGCAGCTGCAGCTGTACTATTGAACAGTATGGCTGGAAAAGAGATCTTACCATTGGGTAGTCCGATGTGGGAACCGTAAAAGTTCAGATTGTATTCAATCCTGATCCTCGTAGTATTTCCCTCTGTGAACGTCCCTAGCTACGAAGCTGTTAACCAGTATATCACCAGTACGTCTAGAGTAGAACATCACCAGTATCAACTCTAAGAAACCAAAAGGTATACCTATCAATGGAATCCTGAACAGATATTTAGTAGAATTTCGGATGAATGAGTCCTTTAAACTAAGTTTTTCACCCTTGGAGTCTAGTACGTGAAGTTTGAACAGTCTCTTTCCAACAGTAGTACCCCACACACGTTTAGATTCCAGGATAGCAAAATAAGATATCATATATAGACTAAAACAGATATGGATCAAAAGGTACTCCGAGGAAGTGAACAGTGCGACCAAAGAGAGATCCTCATAGATATTCGTCCTGTAAACGAAAACTTCAAAAACTAAACCTTGAGAGATCACTCCCATGGCTGCTAACTGTCCAAGTATCAAAAGTGTAGATATCTTGATTATCGTAAGATCGACAAAGAATGCAAAAATCCTAAAGAAGAATCCTGCCTCTATTATAGAAACATCCTCTTCGTTCTCAGGCAATGAAGACCAGAACCTTTCTTTCTTCTCTTCCACATTCTCCATATTTGCACCGGCGTGCAGGTGAGAGAAATACACTCTGTTAAAAAGTTTACTAAGCTGATAGGACTACAAAAAGTATTTAATCATAAGGCTTGATTTATATAAATATGCATCCCATTATCCATATAGCAGTCTCGATCCTCATCGGATTGGGGATGGGTTTCCACTCCAAGAGAAAGTACCTGATAGTAGTACTAGGTGCATTGGGAGTCAACGGTCTGCTGGACTTAGATTATATTATAAAGGGATCGGGGATAATGGGGTTGAGATACTTCCATACCGGGATCGGGATGCTTTACATACCTATTTTGATCCTGATAGGTTCCCATCTTTACGAACGAAAAAAAGATACGAGTATTTTTACCAGGATGTCGGTCTTTGTCCTGATAGTGGCTCTCGGTCATCTTGTACTCGATACCTTCAGCGGTGACACTCCTGTTATGCTTTACTACCCTATCACACTCCAGGAATACACATTCGACCCTAATCTGCTGCCATCTGCATTTGTCTTCTTCATAGGCATCACTGCGGCGGCGAACGTTCTAGAAACTTATTTGTACAACAACAATGAAGGCATGGAATCATTAACTGCAGAGGAACCGGGTGGAAATTTGACCAGACGATATAGAGATCGTATATCACATATCAAAAAAACCATCGATGAGATACATTAAAGGCACTTCAAAACTTTTATTTATAAACTAAACTATCTCATGATAGAGGTATAAAATATGACATATCTGTTCTCAGTCGATATAGAAGGGATCTCGGGAGTGGTCTCGGCGAAGCAGGGCGCTATGGATTCTAAAGAGTATGATAGAGCAAGAGACCTTATGACAAAAGAGGCGAACGAAGCGGCGCTAGGTGCCTTCGATGCAGGTGAAGAGAAGGTCTACGTAACCGACGGGCACGGGAAGATGAGAAATATCGTTCTAGAAGATCTGGACGAAAGAGTTGAACTTTTCAGCGGAAGACCGAAATTACTGTCCCAGATGGAGGGGTTGAATGAAAAAGAGATCGAAGCAGTGGGCTATATCGGATATCACAGTTCCGCACATTCTAGAGGAACTTTATCTCACACTTACTCTGGTGCAGTAGTTGACGACCTTAAGATAGGTGGTAAAAAGGTCAGTGAATTCGCCATGAACTCTTACCTGGCTTCCAAGTACGATGTACCGATTTTCTTCCTAGCAGGGGATACCGAGATAATCCGAGAGGCTAAAGAATTGTACCCGGATATTCCTCATGTAGTAACAAAAACACCAACGGGTAGATACAGTGCTAAGTGTAGGCATCCAAAAGTTGTTAGAAAGGAGATCAGAGAAACTGTTACGGAAGCTATCAAAAAGAAAAAAGGTAAAGTGATCAAACCGGAAAGCTCTACGTTCCACGTGAGATTCAAAGACGCCGGTAAGCTAGATAACTGTGAATTACTTCCATCCATAGAAAGGACCGGATCGAAGGAATTCATCATCGATACTGGAGATATAGAAACGAACTACAAGGTTTTCAGAGCCTGCACAATGCTGGCAACGATCGTTTCGCAGTCATGAGGTGATTAATTTTGCCTATAGATGCAGATAGATGTCATTTCTGCCGGAACTGGACCAAGGAATATAAAAGAGTGGGTGACAAACCTATCTGTGAAAAATGTATGAAAAAACTTGCACTGCTGATAAAAGAAGAACTGGAACTATAACTCGACTTCTATATCGTAGATCTCTTCAGGATTTTCTTTATGGATCTTCCAGACGTCCTCTTCAGTAAATACTCCTTCTTCCAAAAGTTTCTTGGTTTTTTTCGGGACGTTCTTGATACCTAACACTGCACCGGGTCTTTTAGGATCGTCTAAAAAGTCAGTTTCCATTACGAATCGGTTACCCTTTTCAGCAGCGGCTCTCAAGTTCTTTTCGCTTGCAAGTACTGAAGGGAACAGTCCTTTGTTCTCTTCAAAAGTTATCAATGGTGGACTGTAATGTTTAACGACTTTACCTCTATCTAAACCGACCTCGTCGGCCATCTTACCGAATTCTTCACAAGTTTCAGGGTCCGTACTTTCGGTGTGCAGTACAACGGCACATCCCAGATCGACTGCGAGCTCCATACCATATTTCATGATCTCATTTGAAACTTCAAAAATATCATCAGGTACTTCAAAATGCGGGCGACCTATCTCACCTAGTGCTAAAGCCTTTCCTTCTTGAACGTACTCGGCAGCCAAATCCATCCCGTCTATGAGGATCTTCTTAGCTTCCTCCAAACCAACTTTCTTTTCAAGGTTGACTAGATCCACGGGATAAGGTCCCAATGTCACGTACACTTCGACACCGGTACTCTTCATAGACCTTTGAGCTAAACCTACGGTACGCTCATAAATAGGTCCGTACCCATTTTCATCCCACTCCCTTAAGTCATGATAAGGGAGATGGGAGAGAACGAGATGTGTCCCCCCTGCTCTTTCAAACCTTTTTACCGATTCCACATTATCCCCACGTTCCTGGAGATGTATGTGGTTATCGAATATGGGAATCTGACTAATGGATCAATCCCGCACCTTTCAATTCGTCCTTTATGTGGTCCACTGCCTCTTCCAAGTCCTGTATCTCTTTGGCACCGGTACATACCATGTTGCCTGAGCCGAAGAGCAGTAGAACGACGTCGGAATCTCTCAATCTGTAAACCAGACCAGGGAACTGTTCGGGTTCATATTCGACCCTTTCCAAGCCAAGTGTGATAGCCACCGAGTTGAGGTTCAAATCAGCGCCTAAACCGTAAGATGCCACTATGTTTTGTACCGTAACGTCTATTTCATCAGCAGTTTCTATACCTTTTTTATTGAGTAATTTTTTGACTTTGTTGACACTTGTCCTTGCCTCTTCAACTGTCTTACCTCCAGTACATACTACTTTACCGCTGGTGAAAAGTAAGATCGCCGTCTTTGGTTCACTTACCCTATAAACGAGACCGGGGAACTTCTCTGGATCATACTCTGAGCCATCTAGTACTCTTGACGCTTCTTCTAGGTCCAAATTACGTTCCATAGAAGAGGATGCTACTACGTTTTCTATCTTTAGTCCTTCCATAATTATCACTTCTTCTTTAATCAGTTTAAATATCGAAGCTATATAAGGTTTATAAAGTCTTCGAAGGTTTTTGCAGGGATAAAATTAAAAAGAGGACCGTTCTAGGTTTTCCGAAGAGATCATGGATGTTGCAGTGATAGGCGGAGGACCCGCAGGAACGAGAGTTGCGAGACAGCTCGCTGACGCCGGCTTCGAAACTGTCATATTCGAAAATAGACGGAAGATCGGTAAGCCGGCGAAGTGTGCCGGGTTGGTGAGTCCTAGAGTCGTTTCGATGACCGGTACGGATAGTGTTATCAAGGAGGGATACAGAGCAGTGATCACTCCGCCGGAAGGAGAACCTCTGATCCTAGAAGCTAAAGAACCCAAAGCCTACGTTATCAATCGTGCTGAATTCGACAGAGAGATGGCCGAGAAAGCAGTAGATAGCGGAGCGGTGTTAGAACTTGGTGCTAAAGCCGTAGATACTTCGTTTAACGGTAAAAGGAGTGTAACATACAGAGATTCAGGGAATTTTAAAAAAATCGAAGCTGATCTGGTCATCGGAGCGGATGGTCCAAATTCTTTGATGCGTAAGAAAGCAGGACTACCTGGACCTGAAGAGATGGTGGTGGGGGTACAGGCGATAATCGGTGAAGGATCTGAAGATATCCACATATTTCTCGGAAAAGAGATCTCACCTGATTTCTTCGGTTGGGAACTACCACATCCGTCCGGGACTTTGATCGGTGTGGCTAGTAGTGATGGGGATGCTTACGATCATCTAAAAAGGTTGGTCGGAAAAAGGGGTTACCTGGATAAAATAATCGGGTATTCAGCCGGAGCTATACCCCTTGGACGGATCAAGAACAGCGTTGAAAACGGACTTATGTTAGTCGGTGATGCTGCCTGTCAAGTTAAACCTCTTTCAGGAGGAGGTTTGTTCCCGGGTCTTCTTTCAGCAGATATATGTGCAGAAGTTGCTATAGATGCTCTAGAAAACGATGATACTTCCAAAGATAATCTCCGGGAATACCACGAAAAGTGGCAGAAAGGTATCGGTTCTGAGATATCAAAAGGGATGTGGATGAGGAAGATCTTCAAAGGGATCACCGATAGAGAAATGAACGATATGATAGATGCATTGAAAAACGAAAAAGTCAAAAAAGTTGTGGAAGAAGTCGGTGATATCGATTACCCGTCAACGCTTGCGAAGTCTGTGCTTAAGGCGTCTCCGAAGTTGATTAAATTTGCCGGACCAATGATCAAGAATATCTTCTAACCACGGGAAGGAATTGTACTCTTCCTGCATGTAAAGCATTACAGCAAATATTCCGAAGAATGCAGCTAAACCCCCTAACAGGTACTGGGGCCATCGTGGGATAGGTGTTTTTACGGTAAAACTCGTATCCGGTAAGATCCCGTTCACACCCAACATCGTTATGTTGATACTGCCTGCATAATAAGGTTCGTCGGAGGTACCTGGTCTCTTGGTAGCGTTGTCCCATTCTGAATCGGTGAAATGACCTTTAGAACGCATGATACTTCGATTTTCATCTTCTGAATGGTCGAACTCCATCTGGAATCGGACAAAATAAACTCCCTTTTCCGTATCATCAGTCGTTTGAATGCTGAAACGCTGGGGAAGTACCTGTTCGGCAGAGAGTACGTTCAATCGAAACGATCTTTGAGTAGTACCCTGAAGCTTGAAAACAGGTGGCTCGTCGATCTCGTATATCTCCTTTTGTTCATCCAGGTCAGCGTACGCGTATATCTCGGCGGTCAAAACAACGTCTTCTATATCGAATTCATAGGCGTTGGTTAAATTGAAATCTAGATTACCTTCGTTTCCAGGCTGGATGATGGGTGTGGAGAAGTCACTCAGAATCTTGTTGACTCTACCGGGATCGGATACCTCTGTGACCTGTGCTGAAGCCGCCCCTAAAAAGATAGTCGGGGTCAATATCAACAGCACTGAGAACAATATCAAGGGTTTGTGATCCATTACATCCTCTAAATTCATAAGGGTATAAAATACTTATGCGATTAGATATAAAGGTTTACCTATGCCTTCGAAGAAAGGGCCGGTGGTCAAGGTCGAGAAAGATAAAGGGCAGCAAGTCCTCGAAAGACTCAAAGAGGAAGACCGGTTAGATGGCGATAGGATGATCGAGCAGAGGGGGAGTAAACTTATAATTCCTGTCAAGGAAGGGGATGAAGAAGATATCTTAGAGAAAAGTGAAGACAAATCTACTCCTTTCCAGAAGATCCAAAGCAAGGTCGATATTGCAGAAGTTTTGAAAGAAAAATTACCCGAGAGGTGGGAAAGGGTTGGAGATATTTTACTGATCAAGTTACCTGAGGTATTTGATGGTAAAAAAAATCATATCGGTAAAGTCTATGCAGAAGTTTTGGGTATGAAAAGCGTTCTGATCCAGGGAGGTATAACAGGTACGAAAAGAGAACCCGAGGTGGAGCTAATTTATGGTGAAGAGACTGAAACGGTGCACCTTGAGAACGGTATCAAATACAAACTCGACGTTGCGGAACTGATGTTCTCCAGCGGGAACATCGACGAGCGGGTACTCATGGCAGGAGTTCCGGGGGAGGGGGAAACAATAGTAGATATGTTTGCCGGTATTGGCTACTTTACACTGCCCATGGCCGTCCACTCTAAACCGGAGAATATCTACTCGCTGGAGATCAACGAAGTCGCTTACGGATATTTGAATGAAAATATCGAGTTGAACGGAGTTCAGGAGACCGTTGAGACATGGAACGGCGACAACCGTGAGTTTGCTAAGAGTAGGATCGCGGACAGGGTCGTTATGGGTTACCTGCATGACACGTGGAAGTTTTTACCGAAGGCGGTCGAACTTCTTGATGGTGAAGGGGTTATACACTATCATACAAGGGCGGCGGATGTAAATTTTCCAGGGCAGGTCGAAAGAGAACTGGCTGAGAATATTGGGAAAGATTTTGAGATCACTGAGATCAGAAAGATCAAATCCTACGCACCCCATGTCTTTCACGTAGTGGCCGATGTTGACGTGTTTTAAAGTATCTTCCAAACTATTATTTATAACTTTGATAATACGGTTAAAAGGTGGATCAAGTGGTAAAGTGTACTAACTGCAATGCTGAAATACCTGAGGAGGAAAGAGGTAGATTCTGTCCATACTGTGGATCCCTGTTGAGGGGATGGTCTAAAACAAACGTACAACAGGGATTTCAATATTATAAAAAGAAATTGAGTACATCAGAAACCCTCTCTAAGGGTTACAGTATCCTAATGGATAATATTAAACCGATATTGGTCTACTGGACATTACCAGTTATGTTAATCATCATTCTATCTTTCATGCAGCAGTACACCCTCTCGAACATAACTACAGCTTTTGAGGGAGTGGCGGACTTTTCCGTTCTTATGGATCTTGCGCTTCAGGCGATCTTTATAACAATCCCTCTGTCTCTTATCACCACCATCCTCGAATTGATCTTCATCGGTGGGATCGTAGGGATGGCCCAGGAAGCTTATTACACCGGTACGACCTCTTACGAAACCGGGTTCAAATCTATTAAAAAACATCCTCTAGGTATCATCGGTGCGAGTATTTTGATCACTCTAGCGGTGAATTTCGGACTGGTACTGTGCATTATACCTGGTCTATTTTTATGCTACTGGTGGTTATTCGCCATACCGATGATCGTCATAGAAGGAAAAAACATCTTTGACTCGCTATCAGATAGTAAAAAATTTGCCAAAGACAACAAAACCTTGAAGTTTACGATAGCTTTGATAGGAGTTTTGATTGTTATGAATATAGTCGGGATTATCCTTTCTTCTGTCATTTCCTTTTTCTTTAGAGGAGAGATATTCTCTATTTCTTCAGAAGTTATAGTGACACCGATAATCACAGGTTTAGTGACCCTGTTGGGTATGAGTTTCGTAGGGATCTGTATAACGGTTCACTTCCTCAAAGGAAGACCACCTACAGCTGAAAAACCTGGATTCGATAAACCGACCCCGCCTCCACCAGACCTGCTGAACGATTAAGATAAGTTTTGCAAAACATATTTGTAGATTGATTTGAGTATTACATAATATGAAAGAGGCTATGTTCTGGGAGAAGGGAGACAGAAAGTCTGTCCAGTGTCACTTGTGCGGACATCACTGTGATATCAAAGAGGGGAAGAGAGGTATATGTGGTGTCAGAGAGAACCAAGATGGTAAATTGTACTCTTTGATCTACGGTAAAATCGCGTCGGTTGCTATCGATCCTATAGAAAAGAAACCACTTTATCATTTTAAACCTAGATCCAAAGTGCTTTCGTTTGGAACGGTAGGGTGTAACTTCAGATGTGAGTTCTGTCAGAACGCATCACTTTCCTGCGGTGATCCAAGCAGCCCCCACTTAAAAAAATTCACCGTCGATGAACTTGTTCAAAAAGCGCTGGATTTCGACGGGATCGCTTGGACATACAACGAACCAGCTATCGATTTCGAATTCTCCTACGACGTTTCGAAAAAGTATAAAGAAGAAGGCGGGGGGTACGTCGTTTACGTGACAAACGGGTTTATGGAAAGTGAACCTCTTGAGAAGATCTCACCGTACTTGGATGCCATGAACATCGATATCAAGGCCATGAGCGATAAGTTCTACAGCGAGATCGTCGGTGGAAAAGTTCAGAAGGTTCTGGATACCGCTGTGAAAGCTAAAGAACTGGGTATCCATATCGAAGTGACCTACCTGGTGATACCGGAACACAACGACAGCAAAGAAGAACTCAGGGAGTTCTCAACATGGATAAAGGGTAACCTCGGTGAAGATACGGTCACACATTTCTCCAAATTCCACCCTTCACATAAGATGAGGAACGTTCCCGCTACACCCTCTAGCAAGATGGACCAGGCCAGGAAGATCGCCGAAGATGTAGGATTGAACTTCGTCTATCTAGGGAATCTCCCTGCTGACAACGATACGAGGTGCCCGAACTGTGGGAAAGCTATCATAAAAAGATCCTATTTTTCGTCGGGAGAACCTAACCTAGAAAACGGTAAATGTCCACAGTGTGGAAGGGATATCCCGATCATCTTATGAATTTTAAAGGTAATACATCAACTGTGCTTTCTTCA
>JAFDTG010000063.1 GCA_019594235.1 Candidatus Saliniplasma halalkaliphilum
TCAGGATGTTCACTGCAGGCAGACCTGATCTACGCATGGACGAGATGGAGGGATTTTTATCAGTAGAAGTATACAGCTGGTGGATCCTTTTAGTCGGAGTGTACTTGGGTTATCTTTCAGTAAAAAGTATAACCGACGATTACGAAGAAAATAGGATGGATATCATCTTTTCAACTCCACTATCTAGAAAACAGTATCTGTTAGAAAAATTCTCTGCATTAGCACTCTTCACTTTGTTGCTGTTGGTTCTTTCTGGTCTAGTTCTGACTTTGTCCGTTTACTCCGTTGGTGAATCTGAAGGACTCGATTTTGGAACGTACCTCGTTTCGATAGCTATCTCCTGGCCGATGTTCCTGGTTATAATCGCAGTTTCTATGTTCTTTGCAGTTCTATTCAAAAATTCTAGGGGCGCAGTAGGGGCTATGTTTGCTGTGGTATTGGTTCAGTACGCTTTCTTCATGGCAGGGCATATGTTAGAAAGTTTAGAAGCTGTTTTACCTCTGACCATATCTTACTACTGGGATTATAACGCAGTATTGTTAGATGGATTAGTTCATTATTGGCATCTAGGTGTGCTTGTTTTGATCTCAGTTTCTTTGATGGTTGGGTCTCTGATATTGTTCGAAGATAGTGATATACCAGTATGACCATCGATTTTGTGTTCAAAGTTCTTTCCATTTGGTCACTTGAAGTAACATCCTAGCCCACCAACCCTGACCGTTTCTCAGGAACAAGTTCCTTTTCATGCTCACTTTAGTTGCAGATTGGAAGTTGCTTTCGACCGTTTTAACATAGGTTATCACCCACCATCATAGAAGTTATAACTTATTATCTAAAATAAAAACTAACATATACCTCCATTTTGATCTGAAAACATGATCAGTAAAAGTGAATTAGTTAAAGATCTGAACGATTATTTAAATGTGGATCAAATAGAGGATGATACGCATAATGGGATCCAAGTTGATGCAGATAGTTCGATTCAAAAAATTGCATTCGCCGTAGACGCACGGAGGGATGTCATCGAGGAAGCAGTGGACCGGGGTGCTGATCTACTAGTCACACATCACGGTATGATTTGGGAAGGTGTGAAAAGTATTACTGGAAAGTTCTATAAATTGATCTCACTTTTTTTGAAAAATGATATGGCACTTTACGTTTCACATCTGCCTTTAGATGTACATGAAGAGATCGGTAACAATTTACTACTAGCTAAAGCTATAGGTGCGGAACCCGTTGACACTTTCTTCGATTACAACGGTACTGAAGTTTGTCTAATGGCGGAGTTCAGAGAAGAGAAAATAGTTTCTGAAATTGCAGAGGTTTTGTCTAAGAAGTTAGAGGCTGAAACAACCGTTTATCTCGGGGAGAAAAAAGTGAAGAAAGTAGGTATAATGACAGGTAAAGGTGGAAGTGCGGTATCTTTGGCTAAAGAAGAAGGAGCCGATCTATTCATCACCGGCGAAAGAAGCTACATGGCTTACAATGAGTCTATCGACATGGAATTACCTCTTATAATGGAAGGTCACTATGCCACTGAGATACTTGGTATTCAAGCTCTGATGGAAAAGGTAGAGAAGGAATACGACTTCGAGTGTTTCTGGATAGATGGTAGAAGCGATCTGTGAATACTGTTACTAAATCTCTCTTAGTTTATCTTCATCGATCTTATCGTGATGGGTGAACTCTTCAACTTCTCTCCTATCCGAAGAATATCTTTCTTGAGCAGGATAACCAACTTGAAGTATATCAGGTATATCGATGTGATCTGGTAGTTCTAACAGTTCTTGAAGTTCTCTCTGAGCACTTTTCGGTTGAGTACCCCAACTTATGACCAGATCCAATTGAGCGGCCATCAAACTCATGTTTTGTACCATGGCACCGATGCTTGCGTATATTATGAATTCAGCCGGCATATTTTCAGGATAGGAATCTACTATTCTTTTATCGATACAAACAGCTATCAAAATCGAAGGCGTTGTGTACCTTTTTGATATGTTCTTCATCCCCATGGCATCAGAATATATCTCCGCAACCTTGTTCTTGATGTCTTTATCTTTGATTATGACCAATTCCCAAGGCTGTTTGTTACCCCCTGAAGGTGCCCAACGACCAGCTTCCAATATTTTTTCTAGGTCTTCTTCAGAGACTTCTTTATCCTTGAACTTCCTTGCAGTCCATCTATGTTTCATCAATTCTAATAGAGTTTCATCCTGACTCATATTATCTAATAAAAATAACTGCGTCGTATTATAAAATATCTTTCTGTGTTTTTAAATCGCTCTCCGTAGAAATTCAACGGTCTCATTCACTGTGATTTCCTGCTGTTCTTCTCTACTGATCGAAGCTTCGTTATCACCTCTTTGGTCACCATACCAACCGAATTGAGCATGATTACCGCCTTCTATCTCCACGTATCTCGTGTCTGGTGGTAGATCCTCTTTGCTATCTTCTATGTCTTCAACAGTCGTTAATCCATCGTTGGATCCGTAGATAGAAATAACTGGAATATTTGAATCGGAGAGATCATCTGCCGGATACGAGGCCCAGAGTACCAATCCATGGACTTCGTTTCTATCCGCATATCTAGCAGCCATGACACCTCCTAAAGAATGTCCACCCACCACCCACGTATCAATTTCCGGGAAAGAGTCAATTACATCAGAAGCTGCATTTGGTGAGAATACAGCTAGATTGAGTCGCATAGGTGCTATAACTACCAAAAAGCCTTCTTCTGCAATATCTCTAGCTGTAGGAGCGTATGATCTAGGATCAACTCTAGCACCGGGGTATATAACAAAACCCGTATCGAATTCTGATTCTACTGGTTCAAATATCAACCACCTATCTGTTCTAACTTTTACATATCCATCGGATTCTAAAGCTTCTAGAGCCTCATCCATAGGTCCTAACGGCGTGAGTGCCCATACAAAGAATCCACTGAGTATAAGTAATAGAACTACAGCAACAACCAGTAAAACCTGCCTACGGCGTGAATATTTTATCCAATCCTTGATCCCATCTAAATTCATTTTATCAAAAGTCATAGCTGAATACGAATATCAATGTCATTCCAACGGTTAGGACCAAAAACACCAGAGGGTGCAGTGGCCATGTGAGTACGAGAAGACTGTAAAGCATGCTTCTCCTACCCATGGTATATTCCCGATTACCCCTGATAAACAATTTGCCTAAGTATATTTCTGCTTTCTCTCCACTTATAGCTTCGAGTTTTTCCGGTGCGCTTCGGATAAGAAAGGTGATCCTTGTGAAATGTCTAAGACAAAGTAAAAAGTTAAAGAAGGAAAATATCAGTGTAAATATCATCAACCAGAAAGGGTAAGATATATTTCCAAATGGCCCCGGTAAAGTAGCAGTGCCGAAACCAAAAAGGAAACCGATGAGCAGTACAGCAGTAGTGGCTAGAAAGGTCACTGACATTATAACATTGCGAAGTTGATGTATCGCCAAAAGATGGTCTTTTTCTTTGAGTGTTATTTCAAACCAACTGATTATAGAGTCGTTTATCATATTTCTCCGAGTTGTCACATTTTTCCTTTCAGTGATTAAAAAGTATGAATAATGGTACCCCCAAAGGCATATCGAGTATATTCCTATCAGCATTATGGTAAAGGTATTGATAGTTCATCACCTTACATAATATATAGACTCAAATACATTAATAGTTAACGCTAAATACATAGTTAGAAAAGTTTATCTTGTTACTATTGTTATTCAGATTTTAGGAGCATGTTTAAGATTAAAGAATTCGATCACAACTATATTCCAGAAGCGGCTGATTTGTTTGTCAAATCGTATGCTGAACAGCGACAAAATTTTTCGCTCATACCTGAAAAGGATGGTCTTTACGAATTTGTTAATTCTAAATTGTCAGATCTATCAAATAATCCTGGGGTGGTAGCTTTTGACGGAGATAGATTGATCGGATATATGATAGAAACTAGAACTTCTGATGATTTTATGGGTGAGCGAACAGCTTTTTCTTTAGGGCTTTACTCCCACTCCTCTGTTGAGGTCGATAAAGCAAAAATATATCAAAATATGTATGCAAAACTGGCTGAGAAATGGGTGGACAAGGGATATTATTCCCATATTTTTAACTTCTGGGCACAAGATAATGTACTGTCTTATCAATTTTTCAGGTTGGGATTCGGGATGACCCATTTCGAGTTGATGCGTAGTCTTTCAAAACCAAAAGGAAGTTGTCCTGGCATATCTATTCGTAAAATAGATTCGATGAGATCGATCAAAAAACTGCTTGATGAAGAGATGGATTTTTATCACCGATCACCTTTGTTCTGGTTCATAGAAAAAGACGATGATTTTGAGAACGAAGTAGAAGGTGATTTTATTGCAGCCTTTATCGATGATGAGCCAGCAGGCTTTATACATTTCAAAATAAACGATGCTGAAACTCAACTTCTTGCCGATAAAAAAACTGCACGTATAGCTGGGGCTTATGTCACATCAAGGTTTCGTAGAAGGGGTTTAGGAACTGCTTTGTTACGAAAAGCTGTAGAATGGGCAGAAGAAAAAGGTTTAAAGCGTTTGTATGTCGAAGGAGAATCAGCTAACATAGAGGGAGGAAATTTCTGGATGAAACATTTTACTCCCGTTGTTTACACCGTTCGCAGATGTGTTGATAAAAGAATTTGAGCATTATAATGTATACTGAATAATTATATATCTATATATATAAGCAAATTCTTGAAACTATTGATGGAAGGTAGAAATAATTGGGAATCTGACACGGATAATTACGACGAACAAGAACAACAACCACAAATGAATCAACAGCCACCTCAACAATACCAACAACAACCTCCACCACCACAGCATATTCCTCCAGAAGAAAAGAAAAAGAAACCATTGATGATAGCTATATTTGCAGTGATAGCCGTAGTTGCAATCATAGTGATATGGCTTTTATTTAGCGGTACAACTGCTTTTGGAAGTTCTCTAGTTGGGAGATGGGAAGCAGATCATGCAGAATGGACGTGGGAGTGGGATGGAGAAACACACAGTGAAACTGGAGATATGGACGGTTGGGTCGAATTCAATCGTGATGGTACCGGTCGATCCGATTTTGGAGATGGTACAGAAGATTTCGAATGGGAAGACATAGGTGGAGGGAAGCTTAGGATCACCTCCGAGGATAGTACAGACGAAGTCAACTACAGCATCAGTGGAAATACATTAACAATAAGTGAAGAAGATTCCGAAGGTTCCTACAGGATGATCTTTAAGAAAGCCTGAAGTTAGGTCCAAAAACATTATTGCTATTCGGGTTAACGAGTAAAAAGAGTGGAAACTTTGTTTATGTTTCATCGTTGGTAGTTATTGATCTCTTTCAAAACTACCATATATTGCGAATATAATTAGGAATAGAACAAGATGAATCCATTAACAGATGAATTATGGTCTCCGTATATCGTTGGAGTAGGTATTGGGATCTTAGTCTGGCTGGGCTTTTTACTATCCAACAAGGCCATAGGTTGTTCCACAGCTTATGCAAGAACATTTGGGATGTTAGAGAAGGCAGTGAGAGGAAAGAAAGTAGAAGAGAAGCCATATTACAAAAAATTCATACCCGAGATCGATTGGGAATGGATGTTAGTTCTAGGAATCGTCGTCGGGGCTTTTCTGTCTTCCATAATATCCGGAATTTTTAGAGTCGAGATGGTACCTTTAGTTTGGGAAGAGACAATAGGTTCCAGCTACATCATCAGATTTGTAGGTGCTCTAATAGGTGGAATACTACTCGGTTTCGGTGCTCGTATGGCCGGAGGATGTACAAGCGGGCATGGGATAAGCGGGACTATACAATTAGCACTCAGCAGCTGGTTAGCATTCATATTTTTCTTTATCGGTGGGATACTGACCGCTTTTTTAATTTATGGAGGGTTTTAGATGGGCGAGGAATTCTATAAAGATAAAAGAAAACAACTACTGATCGGCTTCCTAATAGGTGTAGTTTTTGGATTTCTTTTGGATCGGGGAGGAGCTACTGATTTCAATATAATCGTGAACCAACTGCTTCTAAAGGATTTTACAGTTCTGAAGATAATATTCTCAGCTATAATCACAGGTATGATCGGAGTTCATCTGATTACAAAATATCTTTCACCAGAACTCCAGCCCAAACCCTGCATGTGGAAACCTATCATCATAGGTGGTTTGATCTTCGGAGTAGGTTTTGCTGTTCTAGGTTTATGTCCAGGAACAGCCTCTGGAGCGATGGGGACCGGTGCAGTACACGCAGTTTTCGGAGTCATAGGGATGCTTGTAGGAGCTGGGATGTTCGCATCGGTTTATCCATATCTCATGGAGTTTATGGAGGAAAGTGACCTTGGAGAAGTGACTTTACCGGAGTTATTGGGTATCAATAAATGGATAATGATCACGATAATTTCTATCATCCTGATAGGGGTGATGTATTTCATCGAGAGGATTGGATTATGAAATAGGTTAACTATTTATAAGCTTGTTATCTATTTAACTTGTATCAAAGGTGAAAAAGATGGATTTGATATTAGATGTAAAGACAAGAGAAGAGTACTATATGAACCATATTGAGGGGGCTTTGAATATACCAGTTTGGGACTTGGAATTTTATCTTGATTTTCTCAAAGATAAATCAGTAAAGGTCTACTGCGGACCCAGGAGAAAAAGGACCGAGATGGCACTGGAATTCTTGGAAAAGAACGGTATCGATGTTGAAGAGTTACCAGTGGAAGAATTCGATGAATACGAATGGATTGGAAAGCCTATGGTTAGTGCGTTGAACTACCTGTCAGTAAAACCAGGTCATGAGGAGGATGTAGAAGAGATGATGGAAGATCTCTGTCAGTTCACCATGGACAAGGAAGGCTTTATCGGTACGAAAGTTGTTAAGGCAACAGACGTTGCATACGGCGGATCTATGTTAAGAGGGGAACGAGAAGAGATAGAGATCAACCCGACGAAATACATAATGATAACATACTGGGACAGCAGGGAGAGCCACGAGAAATTTCATCATATCGAAGAGATAAGAGAAGGTTTTAAAGAGATGATGCCACATCTTTCCGTCATGCCCTTCGAGGAACATGCAGAGATAATACATTAAAAAACCTATTTCTTTTTTTATCCTGAAGTTTATAAACCACTCCTTTAATTCCATTTCACATGTCACTCTTGGACGTCAAAGATTTAAATGTTATTTTCTTCGATGTAGATGATACTCTGTACGACCAGAGAACTTCGTATAAACGAACTCTACTCGAAATAATGGGGGTATATAATGGAGTATTCCATGGCATCCAAGAAGAAGAACTTATAAAAGCCTTTGAACTCGCCGATAGAGAGTGTTACCAGGAATTCAAAGATGGTGTGCCCATAGAAAAGATACGATGGAACAGAAGTGAACATACACTGAAATTAGCAGGGGTGGACGAAGACTTTGTAGAAATGTTCCACCAAGAATTTTATAGGATTTACCCATCTATTAAAACTGAAATAAAAGATGCTGGAAAAGTCATAGATCATTTGAAAACTAAATACCTCTTAGGGATATTGACAAACAGTTCAAAAGATATCCAGCTGACCAAACTAAGAACATTGGGTATCATGGACTATTTCGATACCTTTGTATTCTCAGAAGAAATTGGATCTAGAAAACCGGATAAGGAAATATTTTTAGAAGCCTTGAATAGAGTTGATGAAATTCCTGAGAACTGTTTGTATGTAGGAGACTCTTTTACAAGCGATATCATCGGAGCGGAAAAAGTAGGTATGATGACATGCTGGTTGAATATCGATGGAGAGAAAAAACCTGCTAACATCGAACCTGATATCGAAATTGTTGAACTTTCTGAATTATTAGATATCCTTTGAAGCATGTTTTTAGAGATAGAGTTACAATAAATTATAAAAGTAGATGGTCAAATTATCACTTGAAAATGATGGAAGGTGATCTAAGTCCGTTTCAGAAGCGTAAAAGGCATGATGATTTGATCCGAAGGTCCTTCTATATTTTATTGCTTGTTTTCCTTTTATGGATCGTTTTCTCTGGCTTCATACTTAGGGATAGAGATCTTTTTGCGTTCCTTAACAGTGTTCTAAGCGGGATGATCACGATCCTCTTTGTGATCGGATTATTAGCCTACTATTTCTATGAGGGATATGGTTTGATCAAAACAAAGCAGGTATTCAAAGTTTTAATTTATATATCGATATCCCTAACCCTGATCACATTTCTTTTAGGGTATGCCTTCTTTAGACCATTTTTTCTCCCAATTTTAAGAGGATATATACCAGGTATGGACACGATTTTTGAACCGCTGTTAGTCTTTCTAATATTTTTGATCTCTTACATCTTTGCATTCTTAGTCATCTTTATCCAAGGATTTGGCCTTGTAAGTGTGATAGTTCTATTTCAAAGAAAATACCTTTCAAAAGTTCTCGAAGATATCAAAAAGATAACTGAGGTTTTGAACAGAAAAGAGGATCTTTCAGAACGTGTTTATTATGTACTTCTGGGCTGGATATTTGATATCCCTTCCGTATTGGACAGTTCAAAATTGGTCATAGACAGGGATAGTTTAAAGAAAAAATTTTCCTGGAAAAGGTTCAAAGAAGCATTCGTTTTAGAGATAATCATAGCTTTCGTTATAGCCATATATATCAGTTTGAACCCGATTCTCTTACAAGAAAGGACATTAGGCGAACTATTTACTTTTGCTTCCACGCTCTCATACTTCATACCTGTGATGGTTCTGCCGCTTTTTATCTTTATAAAACTTCAAGTCAAGATAAAAGGACCTGCAAATGATTTTTTTCTGTTCAAGGGTATAAAATCCCGATTGATGAGCTTAGTTTTAGCCTTAGGTACGATCATACTTTTCATAAGATTGGCTATCGAAGCAGTAGATTTAGAGGTCTTATTCTACTCATTTACATTTTATTTTTTAGGTTTCTTGGCCAATGCTTTCTTTATTACCTTTATCTACTTCAACTATTTTGAAAACAGTCTAGCTGAGGATATGATCCGGGGGTTAAACCCATGAAGTCCTAAAAACTTAAAAACATATAAGGCATAACATCGATATATATTGTAAAAGCCGAGGGTGATGTAATGTTATGGTCTATAGAGAAACCGAAAAATGAGATGGATCGTATAAGATGTTATGAGACAGATTCAGATGAAAGAAAGAAGTTGAAGGAAGAACTTGAAAAAATAAAAGGTGAAGTCATCGAGATACCTCTTGTCGTAGATGGTAAGGAGATCAAAACCGACGACGTTCAGGAAGTTTTTTGCCCCCATGAAAAAGA
>JAFDTG010000054.1 GCA_019594235.1 Candidatus Saliniplasma halalkaliphilum
GTAGAGGTTAATCAAGAAACTGAAGTCGTAGTCAAAGAAGAACCGATCAGCGAATCTGAGATCATCGGTGCTACTAAGGTTACTTATGAAGATGTTGGTGGTCTAGATGAAGAACTAAAGAGGGTAAGGGAGATGATAGAACTACCTCTCAAACACCCTAACCTCTTCGATAGATTGGGCATCGACCCTCCCAAAGGTGTACTTTTATACGGTCCACCGGGGACAGGGAAAACCTGGATTGCTAAGGCCGTAGCAAACGAAGCCGGAGCCAATTTCTTTTCAGTCCAGGGACCGGAGATCATGTCCAAATATTATGGTCAGAGCGAAGGAAAACTTAGAGAAAAATTCGAGGAAGCTGAAGAGCAATCGCCTTCCATCATCTTCATAGATGAGTTGGATTCGATAGCTCCCAAGCGGGATGATGTCCGAGGAGAAGTCGAGAGAAGAGTGGTCGCTCAGTTATTGACGCTGATGGACGGTTTGACCCAAAGAGGAGATACCATCGTCATCGCAGCAACAAATCGTGAAAGTGCAATTGATCCGGCCTTGAGAAGACCTGGAAGGTTCGATCGAGAGATCGAGATAAGACTCCCTGATAAAGAGGGTAGGATGGAGATCCTTCAGATACATACGAGAAGCATGCCTATAGCCGATGATGTTGATCTAGGAAGGTTAGCAGAGATGACTCATGGTTTCGCCGGTGCTGACCTGGAATCCTTAGCTAAGGAGGCAGCGATGAGAGCTTTAAGGAGATACACCCCGGAATTTGATCTAGACGAACCGATACCTAGCAACATTTTAGAACGTATGGAAGTCAACTCCAAGGACTTCCAGAACGCCCTCCGTGAAATCGAACCTAGTAGTTTGCGGGAGATAATGGTAGAGATACCGGAGATATCCTGGGAAGATATCGGGGGATTGTACGAGGCTAAAGAGAGATTGAGTGATTCCGTTGAAAGACCAATTCAGGAACCGGAATCTTTCACGGATATGGGGATATCCCCTCCGAAGGGCATACTGCTTTACGGTCCGCCTGGAACGGGGAAAACCATGCTTGCTCAAGCCGTGGCATACGAAAGCGGCGCCAACTTCATATCGGTCAAAGGTCCGGAAATCTTATCAAAATGGGTCGGTGAGAGTGAGAAAGCTATCCGTGAGATCTTCAAAAAGGCTCGACAGGCAGCTCCGTCTATCATATTTTTAGATGAATTAGATGCTTTAGCCCCTGAAAGAGGCGGAGATGGTCGTGAGAATGTTACAGATAGGATAGTAAATCAACTACTCACCAGTTTTGACAGCATCGAACCAAATACCGGCATCATCGTTATTGCTGCTACAAATCGTCCTGACAGGATCGATACCGCGCTGTTGAGGGCCGGGAGATTCGATCATTCTTTGAACATATCGATACCAGATAAGGATGCAAGAGAAGAAATATTCATGATCCACACGGAACGCATGCCCCTGTCAGACGACGTGAATTTCAGAGAATTAGTGAGAAGGACTGAACAATATGTTGGCGCGGATATAGAATCTATATGTAGGGAAGCCGGCCTTCTAGCTATAAAAGACGGGGCAAAAGAGGTTAGCCAGAAATATTTCAATAAAGTTATCGATGAATCTATCCCATCTATCGACCAAGATATCTTAGATATGTATGAGGACTTAGAAGAGATGATGCAGAGGACCGTTAGGAGGAAGAAAGATTATAATGGGGTTGGATTATACAGGTAATGTAATCAGGATTGAAAATATCGAATGGAGGTATTAAGATATGAAAAAATTCGTGACCGAATTACGAGGTAAGACCGTGATGACGAACGACGGACAAATATTGGGTATGATAGACAATTTCGTGGTTAATACGGAATCAGGGGATATGGAGCATGTATTGGTAACCCCTGCTGAGGAAATAGAACCGCGATTATTCGATACTGATGCTGAGGGACGGCTGGTCTTACCGTTCAAGGGCATGAAAGCCGTCCGAGATGTAGTTGTCATGGAACATATCAGTATGGAATGAACGGGATACGAGATCTCGGAGAAGAGAGTTAATTATACCTAGGTACACTTTGGGTTAATCTAATTTATATTTTATCAGGAAGGACTGAAATGGATAGTAGTTTAAAAGAACATATGGAAGAGCTGGGCATCACTCCTACCCAATCTCTAGGACAGAATTTTTTGACAGATGAGAATATAGCCAATAGGATAGTAAACTCAGCAGAGATAAAAGAGGACGAAACAATAGTGGAGATCGGCCCCGGCCTAGGTATTTTGACAGAACGTTTAGTAAAGGTTGCCGGCGAATTGATCATCATCGAAAAGGACAAAAAGTTATACGAACATCTTGAAAATAAATACACCCCAAAAGGTGTCAAAGTGATCCATGGAGACGTTTTGGATGTAGATCTACCAGAATTCGACAAAGTGGTATCCAATCTACCCTTTTCGATCTCATCCCCTATCACTTTCAAACTTTTGGAACAGGATTTTAAAAGTGCAGTGTTGACATACCAGAAAGAATACGCGGATAGGATGGTAGCCAAGGTAGGAGAGAAAAACTACTCAAGATTATCTGTGATGGTAAGTACTCATACCGATGTAAATAGACTATTCAACATCCCGAAGGATAGGTTTTATCCCTCTCCTAAAGTGGACGCAACCGTGTTGAAACTGATCCCAAAAGAACCCGATTTTGATCTAAAATATCCTAAAGTTTTCGAAGAGGTTGTCCGACAGCTTTTCAGTTACAGAAGAAAGATGATTCGCAACGCTCTAAACACGGGTTTTGGGATCGAAAAGGATGAAAAAATACCTTATCAAAACAAAAGAGTGGGTAATATCAGTCCAGAACAGATTAACGAGATCACGGACTATTTAGTTGAAAACAATGTATTAAACATTTAACTCTTTACCCAAGAAGTCACCTTCATAAATCTCTGATTTAGGTGGGTGATGAATTGATAGATTTTATAATCACACTTTTACTGACCCCTCCTGATAATGTATTATATACTTAGAAAGAAATTCACACTTGGATGGAAACTGAAAAAACCATAACTTGTAGAATTATAGGGTGTTGTGGCATCACGAGAGCTTTGCTTGAAGTGAAAGGGGGAATCTTTTGATTCCTGCACAACGCCCGAAGCCACTATTGTTGACCCGTCCTCTGCAACGCAAGTCGGCGAGGTAGGTGGTAACCTATGCTAAAACGGTCGGAAGCACCTTCCAATCCGCAACGAAAGTGAGGATGAAAAGGAACTTGTTCCTAAGAAACCGTCAGGTTTGGTGGGTGAGGATGTCACGCGAATTCTACACCGCATTTCGGACAGAATTTTACGTTATCATCCACTTCTGTACCACATTCCGGGCATTCGAAAGTTATAGAACCAAGTTCGTTCCCGCATCCTGGACAGAAATTATCCTCATCGGAGACTTCTCTTCCACAGGAAGGACATGTCAACAGTACTTCCATTTTGGTCCCACATTTTGGACAGAAGTTGTCTCCTTCTTTTCCTCCATAACCACACTCCGGACAAATCTTCTCTCCTTCATGGGAAACAGTTTTTTGAGTTGTACTTTCTTCGTCTTCCAACCTTTTGATAACTGTGTCTTTTCTTATCTCTTTTTCAGCAGATCCTCCAGTTTCTCCTCCTTCAGCTTCTCTCTTACCGATCTTTTTAAATTTAATCAGTCCGGCCTTGTCCTCGTCTATGGCTTTTTTGCATCTCAGTGACAACTTTAAAGCTTCAGTATAATCGTCCTCATCAAAACATAATTTAGCCTGGTCCAGCAATTCCTCCGCTTCAACGCTCCCTCCTTCTCTTTCCAGCATATCACTAGCCTGTTGGATCTCGAATTTTGATTCTAAATAATTTTCTGGTAAATTTTGGATCCTCTCTTTTTGTTTTCTAAGTTCTTCACTCTTAGCTTTTACGTCCTCATCCTCTTCACCCATTTCTAAATCATCGATCTCATCGATGGTGTAAGCCTTTTTCATTTTTGAGTCACCTTCATCTGCTTTGGATCGATCTACATCTTTTGAAATATCAGTACTTCCGGCACTCGGTTGACTCCTTTCTAACTTCGATTTTGCCTCTTCCGCTAGGGATATCGCCCGTGAGTACTCTCCCCCCTGTAAAGCTAGTTCGGCTCTATCTATGACTATTTCAGCATCACTGGTGTTTTTGCCACTTCTCTTCATGACGTTTATTATACTTTTAGTACTCTTAACTGTATTATAGGCCTCATCTTCCTTATCTAACTTGGAAGAACTACGGACATTTGCGATACGCTTATCTTTTGTTTTCTCCAGAAATAGAAGTATAGCTGCTGAGAAGCCGATAAGAGTAGCAATCACTATAATTAGAAACCAAATAGGGCCAACTGTCATGTTACGTATATATTAAAGTCACAGTTGAAATATAACAGTTTCGCCCAATTTTAACTCGTTGTCCAAGAAGTCACCTTCCTAATCGGTAGATTAGGTGGGTGAGGATGTCACTCGGGATATATTGGAGTAAGGTTTTAAATATACTTCTGTTTGGGGATAGGTGATGCAGTCCTTGATAGGAGTATTGGTCGCCTTCGTGGTCTTGGGCACTTTGATCTATAAGAAAGTTGGGTTTGGATACTCTATCTTAATTGCTGTCGGAGTTTTATTAGCTCTATCTAACCCGACGTTAGAAGGTGTAAACTGGCTGTTCGAAATTTCTTTAGAATTTGAAACCATCGAACTGATATTGATAATCAACATGATAGCTTTTCTTGGGTTCCTTTACAGCGATTCTGGACAGGTTATGAGGATGATAAAGGAGCTCAGAGGAGCAGTCCCTGATAGAAGATTGGTCATCGCATCTATACCTGCAATCTTTGGATTGATGCCAATGCCGGGGGGTGCCTTAGTGTCTGCTCCGATGATAGATGATGAGGGAGACGAGTTGAATGTAGATCCGGTCCATAAAACATTTTTAAACTGGTGGTTCAGGCACATTTGGTTCACGATTTATCCCCTGTCCCTGGGATTGATATTGGCATCTAGCATTTCAGGAGTTAGCCTATACAGAATAGCAATGTACAACATTCCGATATTTGCTGTTCAGATAATTTGTGGAGTGATATGGGGTATAGGTGGCATCGAAGCTGTAAAATCTGAAAAACTATCTACTAAACCTCTTTTACTGGTTTGGGAATTGATGCCGATAATACTAGCCCTATCTTTGAATATAATATTTGGCATACCTTTTTACTTAACACTACCGATCGCGATAGTATTTCTACTGTTTCAGAATCGAGAAGAGTACGATTTGATAAAATTACCCTCCACAGCAAAACAAGGACTTTCTTTTAACCTCATATTAGCCGCCTATGGTATCATGCTCTTTAAAGGAATTATCGAGAGAACAAACGGTATCGCCCCAGTGGTGTCATCTTTACAGAATCACGTACCGATTTTCCTGGTTGTTGTCATGGTGGCACTTGCTATAGGAATGTTTCTAGGTCACCTACCTAGTGCGGTAGGTATCGGAGTTCCTGTACTATTACCACTTATATCAACTGTATCCGTTAGAACAGTAGGTGTTATCTACCTATTCACATTTTTGGGCTATGTTCTCAGCCCCATACATCTATGTATAATACTCACAGTAGAATATTTTGGAACGGATCTTAAAGCATTTTACAGCCACATTTGGAAACCAACTATCGTTTTGATAGTTTTCATATTCGTATGGATAGCTATCACTGGAGCAGTATTTTTGTTTTAATAAAAAAAGAATGGTGTTTTAGTTTTCTTTTTTCTCTCTGATCTTCTCGATCAGGAGAGGCAGTATCTTTTTCAGATCTCCAACAACTCCGAAGTCTGCCATATCGAATATCGGAGCATCAGAGTTTTTGTTGATAGCTATTATCGTCTTTGCACCTCTGATACCAACTCGATGCTGAACAGCTCCAGAAACACCACAAACGATGTAAAGGTCCGGAGAAACAGTTTTACCACTCTGACCGACCTGATGACATTTTGGCATTATATCCTCTTCTACGATGGGTCGGCTGCAGCCCACTGCAGCATTAAGCTCCTCGGCTAATTCTCGAAGTAATTCGAAGTCCTCTTGACAATTTCCTACACCTCTACCACCAGATACGATCCTATCCGCTTCTTCAACGGATAAAACGCCCCTTTCATCGGCTTCTAAAACTTCTAAGATTTCAGTGGTAATAGAATCCGGATCGATCTTCACCTTTTCTTCGATTATTTCGTAATTTTTACTAGACTCCGGTTCCATAGGTTCCATAACGTGTGGTCTAACGGTAGCCATCTGCGGTCTTGTATTAGGGCAGACGATATCTGCCATGACATTTCCACCGAATGCGGGCCTAGTCTGTTGGAGTACTTTTTGTCCCTCAATTTCTTTTATGGAAAGTCCTGTGCAGTCAGCGGTCAATCCTAGACCTATGTGTCCCGCAACGGACGGGGCTAGATCTCTACCTAGATGGGTCGCACCGTATATGAAAACACTTGGTTTATATCTCGAGATCAATGTGGTCAAGGCAGTGGTGTAAGCTTCAGTTGTATATTCCTGTAAAGCCTTATCATCTACAACGTAGACTTTTTCAGCACCATAGGCTGCTAACTCATCTGCTAGATCCGTTATATCGTGTCCCAACAGTACAGCACAGAGCTTTTCTCCGAGTTCATCAGCTAATTCTCTACCTTTCCCAAGTAATTGTGGTCCAGTTGCTTTTAACTCACCTTCATGCTGTTCCGCGAACACCCATACTCCGCTGTATTCTGAAAAGTCAGCTCGTTGAGCTTTCAATTCAGGTTCGATAGCATCAACGGGACAGGCTGTTACACAGGCACTGCATGAGATACAGAGCTCTTCCTTCAGTTTAGCCACTCCTTCCTCCATATACAATGCATCAACTGGACATACTTTTACACACTTTTCACAGCCCGTACAGGACTCGGTATCGATGATGATCATAGTAACCCCTCCTCGTCCATGAACTCGATGATCTTTTCAACAGCGATCTCCGGTTTTTCCTCGATCTTTATCCCTTCACCTTTTGGAGGAGGTGAATAAGTTCTTACCACAACACTCTCGGAACCATCTAGACCGTATTCCTCTTCATCTCCGCCTAGATCTTCGTACGTCCACTCGTCGAGAGATTTCTTTTTAGCTTTCATTATGTCCCGTATGTTGGGTATTTTTGGTTCAAATCCGGGTTCGGGCATGCATGCTATCACGGTAGGTAGCTCTGCTTTTATTCTCACGTGGCCCTCATCGGTTTCCTTTTTACAGATTATGTGGCCACTATCTTTATCCACTTTTTCGATCTCCGCAACAAAAGTCAATTGAGAAATACCTAACTGGGCAGCGACTTCAGGTCCCACCTGTGCGGTGTTCCCATCAGATGCTTCTTGACCGGCGAATACTACATCGATGTCTCCTAGTTTTTTGATCGCTCTTCCCAAAGTTACAGCTGTAGCCCAAGTATCGGCTCCGGCGAAAACACGGTCCGTGAGAAGAACAGCACTGTCAGCACCTATGGCAAGGCATTTCTTAAGAGCATCTTTAGCTTGTGGTGGGCCCATGCTGACCGCTATTATCTCAACATCCTCGTCCATTTTCTCTTTTAAATCTATGGCTTCATTCAGTGCGAACTCGTCAAAGGCGTTGAGTACCGAAGGGACCCCTTCTCTGATTATTGTCCCAGTTTCTTCATCCACTTCGACTTCAGTCGTATCAGGAACTTGTTTTACCAGAACTACGAACCGCATATGACCACCAACTGATTTACTTGTACGGTATGTAATCTTTACCGAGGGTTTCTCTGGATATGACTAACTTCTGGATATTTGCTCCACCTTCTGCACCAACACAGTAAGACATTACACCTCTCCACGCGGTCTCAAAGATGTACTCTGAACTGTATCCTGCAGCTCCTAACCAATGCATGGCATCGTCGGCGGTATCCTTGGCAAGGTGAGGTACCTTGTATTTTATCATTGATATCCATTTTGCGATCTCAGTTGGTTTGTAGGTTGTAGCTTTACCAGTCCTTTCCAGCCATCCCTCTTCGTCATATCTCTTATCCTGCATCTTAGCGACCTTTTTAACCATCAGATCGCTTGCTTCTAATTCGATGTATCTCTCAACAAAGGGGAACTGTATTCCTTCGTATTTGGCTAACGGTCTTCCGAAGGTCTCTCTTTCTTTGATGTAATCCGCAGCCTCTTCCAAGATCCTTCTAGTAACTCCCACCGAGCTTGCACCGATCAGTATCCTAGCGTTATCAAAACCTTCCATGGTGTAGTAGAAACCCTTTCCTTCTTCTCCAAGCATATATTCATCAGGTATCCTCACATCTTCCATGATGAATCCAGAGGTAGATAATGATCCTCTTCCAGCGTCATCGTATGGTTCTTGTGGTTGAACGCCATCTGCATCTATTGGTACGAAGAAAGCTGTCATGTTCTTATGAGGTGCTTCTGGGATCTTCGGTCCGGTCCTTACATTGACCCAATATCCTCCACCCATTCTTCTACACTCTTCGACTCCGCTGATGAATGTTTTTTCACCGTTCAACACCCACTCGTCTCCATCTTTTTCACCTGTCGATTCGAATCCAGCTACATCGGATCCACCTTTTGGTTCAGTGGTGGCGATCCCTATGAATTTATCACCTTGTATCGCCGGTTTGACAAATTTCTCTCTGATTTCTTCGTTGGCATAACGGTTGATGGTGAATCCCCAACCAGTTTCGACTGCCATGAATCCCGCTGCGGTGGCTATACTTGGGTCTATGTAACCGAGCTGTTCAGCGATAACGATCTGATCGCTCCATGTTAACCCCATCCCGCCCTGCTCTTCAGGTACGGTTCCCATTATCAGTCCTAACTCAGCTAATCCCTCTACGATATCCTCAGGGAATGGATGTCCTTCTCTATTGATCCTTATCACTCTTTCAAGTGGAAAATTCCTTTCCGCCCAGTCGTTTATACTCTCTTTGAATAATTTCTGCTCCTCAGTAAGATCTCTATCATCTGATAATTTGGTCCTTGCCATGGTAACACCTATATGTTAATCGCTGAAAAATATCGCCTATATTATAAGGTTTCCCTCGACACGCGTCTATATAACTTGGTTATTCTTTTCAATATCACAGTATTCGCAGTCCTCTTCACAAGGCTCGATATGTACTTGAATCTTAACTTTAGCCGGTATTTTTTCTTTTAAAATGTCCTTGATAGATCTCTCCACATCGGTGATCCTATCATGAGCCTCGCCGACTTCGGTATGTTTTGGTACAATCAGATGGAACGATATCAAAAGACTATCTCCGGTTTCAGAGATCTCAATATTATGAATATCTTTAACATCTTTTCGATCTTTGACGATTTGAATTATGTCATCCTTTATCTTCTTAACCGGCGGTTGCCAGGGATCGAAATGAACTTCTACATCGGCGTTAAATTCCTTTTCTAATTTATTTTCGAGTGCGTGGGCTATCTCGTGTCCTTTCATGGTAGTACCTGGTTCTGAATGCATGTGTAGTGAGATCGCTTTTTTATCACCATATTCGTGTACATGTATATTATGGACATCTGTCACGCCTGGATGTTCCATCGAAACTTTTTTGATATCATCTATCAATTCTTTGGAGGGTTTTTCACCTAGCAGCTTGTTGGTAGCCTTTTTGATGTAGGACCCCCCTATGTACCCAAGCAGTAAAGCGATCCCAATACCGGCTAGGGGGTCCAAAAACAAATATCCTCTTCCAGATCCGTAGATAGCGCCGATGACCAAGATTGTCGTGATCGCATCACCTCTATGATGCCAGGCATCGGCTTTTAAAGGGTCTGATCCGGTTTTCTTACCCACATAATAACTGATTTCGCCGAGGATCTCTTTAGCTACTGCAGTTAAAAATATGTAGAAATAGAACGACCGACCCATAAATATCGGTTCTGGTCCGATCAAAAGTGATTGAATACCATCGGATAAGAATGTGACCGCGGCTAGGACGAGTATGATCCCAACCGTTAGAACAGCTATCTGATCTGCCCTCCCATGTCCAAATGGATGTTCTTCGTCCGCTGGTTTTTCAGCAATATGAAGACCTAATAAAACAGCTACGGAACTCGCGCTATCGGAAAGGCTGTGCATGGAATCAGATAATAGAGCTAAACTCCCGATCTGGAGGCCTATGAAGACCTTTACCACGAAGATAACTACGTTCAATAGGATGCTTGATAACGCCACGATCTTGCCTTTACCATATTTAGTCAACATCTCTAGGTAGGATGTACCCCTAAGGAATTAAATTTTATTGTGTTCGATACTTTTATACGGCCCAAATCCTTTTACTTTGATAAAGGTGACTGAAAATGGATTTAGAAATAGAAGGTAATTCAGCACTTGTTCTAGCATCCAGCAGTGGGTTGGGGAAGGCTTCTGCA
>JAFDTG010000102.1 GCA_019594235.1 Candidatus Saliniplasma halalkaliphilum
TATCGTCGATATACGTGAAATCCCTGCGCATGTCACCGAAGTTGTAAACGTCTATAGGTTCACCCTTGACCATCTTATCAGCAAATTTGAACATGGCCATGTCAGGTCGTCCCCACGGTCCATAAACAGTAAAGAACCTCAACCCGGTACACTTCAACCCGTAAAGATGGTGATAGGAATGTGCCATGACCTCGTTAGCCACTTTAGTCGCGGCGTAGTACGATATCGGTGACAGTACGTCGTCACCGACGGCGTAGGGTATCTTATCATTACCTCCGTACACCGACGAAGACGACGCATAAACCAAATTCTCCACATCGTTATGCCGGGCCATCTCCAGAATATTCGTAAAGCCGGCCAGATTACTCTTTTCGTAGGCGTGGGGATTCTCGACGGAATACCTAACACCTGCCTGAGCAGCTAAGTGACATATCTTATCAACCTCACGCTCTTCAAAGATCTTCTCCATCTTACCAAGATCACTGATATCAACTTTATAAAAATGGTATTCATCGTACTCCTTCAGTATCTCGTTCCTATCCCTCTTCAGATCCACGGAATAATAATCGTTTATATTATCGACACCGATAACTTCCACACCGTCTTCCAACAACTTCTTAGCGGTGTGAAATCCTATGAATCCTGCAGTACCGGTAACTAATATCGTCATATCACCTACTAAACAAAGGATGTTTATTAATTTTCACATCAAAAATTTCCGTTGATCATCGCTCATATCCACGAACTCGTTAGCGGATTTGATCAACTTCTGGGAAGCACTCTCGGAAAAAGCTATGATCTCGACCTTGACACCGTTAGCTTTCAGATGTTCAACAAGCGCTGTAAAATCACCGTCTCCGGTCACCAAACAAACAACGTCCAACTTCGAAGCCATCTTCATGGCGTCGATGGCGATACCCATGTCCCAGTCACCTTTCTTGGCACCGCCGTAATAGACTTTCAATTCTTTCTTCTTGACCTCGTACCCAAACTCTTCTAACAGTTCAAAGAAACTCTCGTCTCCAGGTGTATCGGACTCGATAGCGTACGCAAAGGCACGTACCAACTTCCTGCCTTTGCCGGCTTCCGACAGCAGCGCTTCGAAATCCACTTTACTGTTGTACCGATTTTTAGCCGAGTAGTACATGTTCTGAACGTCTACGAAAACCCCGACTCTTTGATCCTCAAATACCAAACTAGTCACCTTTGACGACCACAACGGTACAATGAGCGTGCTTCAGAACCCTTTCAGTGGTACTACCTAAGAACATCTCGGTGAACCCGGACCTACCGTGGCTGCTCATGAATATCACATCGCCCTTACCAGCTTCTTCAACGATACGCTCGTAGGGCTCACCTATCAGTATATCTGTTGTGATATCGACTCCTAGATCGTGAGCCCTTTTACGGACCCATCTCAAAGCTCTTTCACCGGCTTTCTTCATATTCTTCCTCTCACCCCTGTTGATCTCATCGTCCTTGAATTCCTTGTACTTATCTAAGTCCATGACATACACTGAATAAGCAGGTACGTCCAACTCACTAGCGATCTCTAAACCTTTCAAAACTCCCCTTTCAGCTATCCGAGAACCGTCGGTCGGTACGATTACCCTCTCATACATGGATATAACAATATTTTCAATCTATAAAAATCCTAGCACAAAAGTATCATCCCTATTAAAAAAAGACCAAAAATGATATTTACTATAAATCATATATCGATATAATGGAAAATCAACAGTATCACTATACAAATTTTAAACCACCATCCAAGAACGGATCTCACTTGATGGAATCTATAAAAGCAGAGGACCTGCTTGTTTTCGGGGTGGATGAGGTAAAGTCCTTAACAGGTTGGAATAAAAACCGTATCCACAATACCCTTTCCAACCTCAACAAGAAAGGACATATCATAAGATTGAAAAAAAACACCTACACGCTGGAAAAACACTTCTTCGAAAGGACCTTTGAGATCGTAACAGAAACGATAAAACCGTCTTACATCTCTTTTTGGACAGCATTATCATACTACGGATTTACGGAACAGCAGGTCAACGTGATACAGTTGATATCTACTAAACAGTTCCATGATCTAAAGATAAAGAACGTAAACGTGGAGATATCGACTTTCAAACCAGAGAAATTTTTTGGGTATGACGAGATTCAAGGAGCGGTCATAGCCGATAAGGAAAAGTCATTGGTCGATTCTTTATACATACTGCAAAAATGCGGTGGATTAGATGAATATACCAAATGCTTGAGAAATGCGTATCCTGAACTTAACAAAGATAGATTGCTGGAATACATCGTCCGATTCGGTAACAGATCACTGATATCCCGGATGGGATTTCTTTTAGATACCCTAGACCTTGCAGATGAAGAACTTCTAAACGATATACACGAACATGGATCCAAAGGCTACGTTCTTTTAGACCCTAACGGAAATTCAATCAGAAGCTATAACAACCGTTGGAAAATAAAGATCAATAGAGATCTGGAGGAAATTCTATGATATCGAAAGATAAGTTGATAGATATATCCAAAAACACATCCCTTCACCTTTACCAGCAGGAGAAAGATTATCTGATCAAATTATTCTTGTACAATTACTTTAGAAGGTTCGACAGCGCTGTCTTCAAAGGTGGAACCTGTTTAAGATACCTTTATGGAACAGAAAGGTTCAGCGAAGTTATAGATATTAATCTCACCACAGAACCTGAACAGTTCCAAAAAGAAGTTAAAAAGATACTTGAAGAGTTCAAAAAAGTTGGTATCGAGAACGGTTTCATCAAAGAAGAGTTGTTCGAAGAGGCCTACACCTGCGAGATATGGTTTTACGGACCTTTATACGAAGGTACTGACCAAACTCGTAACAAGTTCAGGATAGATGCTGGAAAGAGAGGAGGAACTTTACTTGAACCGATATGGAAGTTGATAGATTCCGAGTACCCCGAAACGAAGAAGAAATTTCTCGTACAGGCAATGAACGAAGATGAATTATTGGTTGAAAAGTTCATCACCATGTTAACGAGATCAAAAGGGAGAGATCTTTATGACGTTTGGTACCTTTTGATGACTGACATGACCGTTTCCCCTGAACTTTTCGAGAAAAAACTGGACATACTTATAGAGGAATACGGTCTTCAGGATAAATTTTCGTGGGGATCTTATCCCTCCGAGGAAGAATATCACAGGGACATGGAAAAACTGGTACCGAAGGTCATACCGTACAACCAAATTATAACGGAAATTAAAAAGCAGATCGAAGAACTGAAAGAAAAAGTCTCGATATGATAGGTTTGAACTATTTATTCAAGTTCCTTCCTCAATTCTTCAGTAGTCAACCATCTTCCCTTGTTGATATCTCTTAAACATTCACGAATATCTTTTTCTAGTTTTGGAAGTTTGTTATCCACTACGTCCCAAACTATATCCCAGTTTACACCGAAATACATATGGATTATTTTATCTCTCATACCGCCTATCTTTCTCCATTCGATATCTGGATGGTCTTTTTTCACATCTGAGGAGATGTTTTTAACAGCCTCTACAGGAATTTCACAAAAATTCCTTCGATTGTTGGAATTTAATTCCAGCTAATCACCTATGATTTCTAAATTACGAAGGACAGCATCCTGTGTTTTGAGGTCATCTAGGAGATCCTCTTCATCCATACCTTTTGTAAACATCTCGATCCTCTTGATCGCTTCCAATATATCTTCTAGAGATCCCCTGTCCCCTCTCTCAGACATAAATTACGCTCCTTGATATCTCTTTACTGACTTCTGGGATTCGTATACCTTTTAAACCCTGAGGGGTCAAAACATCCACATCTCTATCTAAAAGGTCTTCAAGATAAAATATCAGATCCATAAAATCATCAAAATTCGGTTCTTCGAACTCTACGATTACATCGACATCACTCTGCTCATCCTCTTCCTCTCTCGCACAGGAACCGAAGAGGCCTATGCTTTTGACCCCGAACCTTTCTTTTATCTCGTCTCTATGGTCCTCGAGAATATTTTTGACAGTCTTACCCATTTTTCTTCAATAAACTGATACCTCTAGATTCATAAATATTTTTTCGGAGATCTTTGAAATTAGATCGAAGAGATGAAAAATCAACATCTCTGAAAAGAAAGAAGTCATATTCAAAAAAGGAATGGAAATTTTTAAATACACATACGTGCGTGTATTAATTATGGCATCGAAAACTATCACTATCTCGGAGGAAGCATACCATCGTTTGAAATCTAAAAAGGAGGATAATGAAAGTTTTACAGATGTGATAAACAAGCTTACTAGGGAAAGGTCACTAATGGAGATTGCAGGTATCCTATCAGAAGATGAAGCCGATGAACTTGAAGAAAATATCAAAGAAAGTAGAAGAAGAACCAGAGACAAAATGGACGAAATCAAAAAGAGGATCGAAAATGTTAGCTGATACTAGTTTTATCATAGATGTTATGAGGGGAGAAGAGCAGGCGATTAAGAAAGTTGAAGAGATGGAAGGGAAAAATAAACCTATGACAATTTCATCTATCTCTTTTTTTGAACTATGGTCAGGTATAGAACAGGCAGAAAAACCAGAGAAAGAAAAAGAAAAGATACAAGATGTTATTAGTTCAAGGGCGATACATGATTTTGACCGTTCTGCAGGGGAGATCGCAGGAAAAATAGACGGTATTTTATGCAAAA
>JAFDTG010000008.1 GCA_019594235.1 Candidatus Saliniplasma halalkaliphilum
ACTGAATTGTTCGGTTCAAAAGTAGTGCAAGCAGGAGAACTTGAACCCCTATTTTCTTTCGAATCATTTTCTATATCTGAAGAAGCAATAATGGAAGCAGTTGTTTTAGAATATAACGATTATTCATCAGAATATATCGATAGTGTATTCATATACGATATGCAAAATTATACCGATGACGAATTTATTGGAGAACCAATTGCGGTATATGAAAACTTTGAGAATTATGCTACAATCGAATTGGATCTAGAATTAACGCCCAAACCTCGAGAGTTCATCCTAGCAGCGTATATTAATGATGAAGCAACGTCTAGAGAACCTATTGGATTAAGATTGGTCGATATCCTTTGTAGAGACGGATTATCTACCATTTCCCCTCCATTAATGGAAAATAAACATATAAATGAGATCCCTGATGAACCTCGTGTTGATGGAGCATTTGCTTTCTGGGATGAATATGCTTATAGAACCGATCCATTAGACGATTTAACTCCCCATGATACCTGGAATCCAAATATAGATATCAGAAGACACAGTATGTATTCAAAGGATGAAACTTTGTTTAAGGTGGGAGTTGAGGGGAACATGATGGGTGGTGAGGACATCCCATATCATCGGTCTAGGCCTCCTGAATTGAAAGATTCCGATGGTGATGGAATACCAGATATATACGACCCATATCCAAATGATTTTACAAACGATGGAACTCCAGATTCCGAGATGTTCGTGGAGGTTGATGGTGAACTTCTTCCAGATG
The DNA here is from genome assembly GCA_019594235.1 of Candidatus Saliniplasma halalkaliphilum. GTDB lineage: Archaea > Thermoplasmatota > Thermoplasmata > Halarchaeoplasmatales > Halarchaeoplasmataceae > Saliniplasma > Saliniplasma halalkaliphilum. Next base: position 758 of record JAFDTG010000008.1, read on the forward strand.
TAGATGGTGATGGAGTTGCTGATTGGCCCTATGGTCCCGATAAATGGTTGAACACTACTATCCCCGAAGACCCCAAAATTCCCGAAAGATATTGGGGTAGAGAAGTAAGTCGGTATATCGGTCCAGTAACAATTCCAGTTAGGACGGGTCATGATTTCATGAGGATATTTATCGAAACTGACCCAACTGAGGGTTACAGTGCACCATGGTTAGACATCAGAGCAGATTATATGGTTAACATCACAGGTAGAAATATGGAAGTTACTTCGGCATATCTGACTGAATATGAAGGATCGGGTAACGACTGGGAATGGACCATGATAGATGAAATACACACTGCAATCAATCGAACTAGTTTGGAAACAGCTATCGATTTAGAACTTGAATCTGAAGCAAGAGTGTCCTTCGTCAGCTCTGACTGGACTAATGCTATGGATGTTACATCTCCAATAGATGAAGAGAGTATACGGGGTATCAATCAGCGTATGAATCACTTCAACGATATCGAAGATGGTTCTAATAGTTATGATCTGAGCAGTTATAATCCTGAAACGAATTCTGTAGATTCCGAGGAGATAGTAGGTGGTGAAGATCAACTCCTTACTGAATCAAGTGAAAATCTAAGATTCTATCTTAGAGAAGAAGACTCTCTATCACTTGAAGAAGGAAATAATGAACTCAGTGTTTTATTAGATAATAGAGGAACAGATTCACACTCATGGGAATCCGAACCATTTGCAGGTGATCTTTCCATCACATCAGACATGACCGTTCATCTTTACCTAGAGCCAGATCCTACAGGCCGTCATGCTCCTGGGGTCAATATATCTTTAGATAGTGGAGGGAATACTGTTGGATATAGTGAGATCAGCAGAGTTTCTGATGAAGGGTGGTATATGGTGTCTATTGATCCTATGGTAGATACTCTATCTGCAGGGGATACATTATCGATGAACACTGAAATTTTTGGGGATGATGGTAGATTACATCTGTCAGTTTATTATAATAATGATGAATACGATTCTAGGATCAACATACCAACAGATACTACTGTCGAAGTTGATGACGTAAGGACTTACGATTCAGATGGCAATCAAAGGAGTGATTTTGACTATGGAGAAATTGTGGAAGTAAGGACTGACGTTTCTCATCCGGTGAGTGCTGACGTGATTTTTGATATCACTATGGATGTGTTGGATCCTGATGGTGAAATATTTTTAGAGAACGTTGAAATGGATTTTTTGGAAGATGATGATAATCATCCTCCTTATAGTGCCACATATTATACTTCTTTCCAGATCCCTGAGGATGTGACTAGGGGTAAATATGAGATCGATATCACTGCATTAGATATACAGGGTATATCTGATATTGGGTCTGGTTATTTCTTATTACCCAAAGAATACGACGTTTTCGTTTACCCTGATAATTACAAAACAGTAGATGCTGATTCTAGTGTAGAGTATGGTATTACTGTTGAAAATATAGGGAATATGGACGATATCTATGAGCTAAGCGTAAGTGAGTCAAGCCGTCGATGGGAAACTGGACTATATCATGGAGCAGATCTAATAGCCCTTGATGAAGATGGGAAAGGTAACTGGGATTGGATTGATCAGTCATGGGATAGTACTGATAGTGGCTATCCCGATGTATCTTTAGAAGCGTTAGATTTAATAGATTTCACACTCGTAAAATTTGTTCCACCAGATATAGAAGGGGAAACAGATGAAACGACATTATATGCTACATCTTCTACAGAAGAGGATGTAACAGATGGTGCTACAGTAACAACTCGAGTTCCATCTCCGATGGTAATGAGGACCCTATATCTACATTATGATGATACACTAGACAATCAAATAGGTGATAATACCGTTCAAGATAGATTCCAAGGTGATCGAACTTGGTACCAATCACCTGAACTCGCTGGCGATTTCAGCCTTTTAGATACCTCATACGTTTATCTTTACATCGAACCTCATAGGGATGGATGGAGACGTCCCGATGTAACAGTTAGTCTGCTTGAATCAGGTGAAAGGATAGGTCAACATTCCATAGGTTCTTTAGAAGATGAAGGTTGGTATGAATTTCCAATAAATACTGACTGGACGCTTTCAGAGGGCAATCGTCTTGAATTAGAGGTAAGTGTCTCTACTAATGATTTTACCCTTTATTACGACTCATCTGAATTCGATTCTCGTATTGAGATCAACACTGATACATATATCGATATAGATGATGTCCGGACTTACAAAGATGGTGAACAGACTGACACGTTCTCCGCAGGAGATACTGTAACTGTAAGAGCGGACGTTTCGGATCCTTATGGAACACAAAATATTATGGAAGCAACCTTGGATATATATAATCCCGAGGGAGAGCTAATAGGGGAAAATATAGAGATGTACCCACTTGATTCATTGTCTTCTTCAGAAGGTACTATGACCTTTGAAGGTGAATATGATTTAGATGAAGAAGCAAATGTTGGTGAATATGAGGCAGAAGTGACTGCTACTGATCACGAAGAAGCTGTATCCGAAGATGATGGATTGTTCCAAATACCTGCAGGTGTAGAGGTTGACCCGGATCATGATGGCGAAGGAGATGCAGGTACTGAGGTCTTGTATGATCATACGGTAACTAACATGGGTAGGGGTAACGATCGTTTTGAATTGAGTGTTTCCTCCTCACAGGGCTTTAATTTAACTCTCTATGATGAAGAGGGTAATGTTATTGCCGTTGATAATGGTGGAGATGGAAACTGGGATTATGTCAATTCTGAGTGGGATTCTACAGGTAGTGGCAATCCAGATACTGGAAAATTAGGGATGGGAGAATCAATAAATCTTACACTAGGAGTAGAGATTCCTGGAAATGCCGAATCTGGAATTGAGGATGTAAGTACACTAACAGCTACATCTACTAGAGATTCATCTGTATCCGATACTGCAACTGATGTCACGACTATCTCAGAATTCTCCGACATATTTTTACCTGTATTGTCAACTATTGGTTTGTTCGTAGGTATGTTCATATATCGTCGTAAAAAGGAAAAAGGCAATGATATCGGTGTTAATGGTACGGATTCCAATAATGTTTATCACAACGAGGATTCACCAACTGAGGAGTACAGTAGTGCAGGCATCGATAACGTTTTACCAATTCACACCTCCAAGAAAAGTATATATATATCAAATAAAAATATAGAGGAGGTGCCATAAATTGGAGGAAAATAAGATAAAATGTGAAGAGTGTGGCACTTTAAACTCTATAGATTCAGTTCAATGTGAAAATTGTGGTAAAGAACTGCAGAATGATAAATTTGAAAAAGATCAATACGCTATTTTACAAGCCCTTCAGCAGATATCTGGAGTTGGATCGTCTCGAGCAAAAAATATTGTGGATGCAGGGTATTCTGACGTAGACGACTTACATGATATCAATATTGAAAGTATCACTTCGATAAAAGGCATTGGTGAATCCGTAGCAAGCGATATAGTTCGAACCATTGAAGAAACAAAAGAAAAAGGAGGGCTTTATCTTTGTGACGAATGTGGTGCTTTTGTTGGAGAGGAAAGCGAATATTGTTCTAATTGTGGAGCGGTTATGGTTGAGGTAGATGAAGAGGCTGAACCGGAATTAGAAGATATTGAAGAAGAGATAGACGACGACCATGACAAGCAAGATAGTTCACTTTATCTCTGTAGTAATTGTGGCTCTTTTGTAAGCGCGGATTCTGATGTTTGTAAATATTGTGGGGCTAGTATGGATGTGGTTGAGGATGATGTAGATGATGAAGCGTCATTAGAACCAGAAGAAAATATCTCAGATGAGGTAGAAGAAGACGAAGATGATGGTGGGTTATTCTTATGTACAAATTGTGGGGCATTTGTAAGCGTAAAATCAACTGAATGTCCCAGTTGTGGATTTACTTTCACTGACGAAATAGATGAAGATATAATAGATGAAGTTGACGAAGATGAAGTAGAGAGAGAGGAAGAGGGATCTCAAGAAGAATTTGATGAAGAAATTGAATGGGAAACCGATGAAATTGAATCTCAATTTTCTGAGGAAGAAATAGAACCTTTTGAAGGAGAAACAATAATAGAAGATGAAAGTGAAATAGAATCCGAATTAAAACCTTCAACAACCGATGCTCTTTCTATTGGAGATGACGTAAAAATTTGTGGAAATTGTGGGTATATTTCTGATAGCTCAGTTGATAGATGTCCTCTTTGTGATTATGAATTTGGAGAAAAAACAGTTGAAGCTCAAGCAGAAGTATCTGATTTAACAAAAGTTGAAAAGGATTCACTTAAAGATGATGTAGATACTATGAGAAAGGCTTTAGGCCTTTCCGACGAAATAAAAGAGGAATCTAAAGTTGATGAGCATGATGTTTTATCGAAGGATGATAGCCAAATGGACGTTTGTACGGTGTGTGGTGCATTTTTAAGAGAAGAAAGTGAAAGATGCCATATTTGTGGTAGTTTATCCTCAGAAACACCTGAACTCGATGAGATGGAAGGAGAACCCCATATTGATTATACCGAGGGGGAATTTTCAATATGTGATGCATGTGGTGCATTTGTAAAAGATGGTAAAAATAGATGTTCTATCTGCGGTAGCGATATGTCCCTAGCTCAGAAAAGAATAGAAGATGAGGAAGTATCTGTAAAAGATGAAAATCAAGAAAAAATCCTAGAGGGCTTTTTTGGACAGACAGAAGACGATTCACAAAGTCCGATTGGGGAAGATGAAGAAGTAGAAATTTATCTATGTACTAGCTGTGGAGCGATGGTTAGTTCTGAAGCTGATATTTGTCCTATATGTCAATCAGATATCAGTGAAGGAGAAACTAGGGAAGAATATGAACTACAAGAGATAGAAGAAAAGGAGGAACCCACTGTAACTCCAACTTCAAAAGAATTTGAAGAGAAAATTTTTGAAGAAGATGAATTTGATTTGAATGAAATTGATGTGGATGAAGAGCTAGGTTTAGAGGGGGAAGCTGAAGAGGATGATTTAAGTGATTTAGGACAAATTTCTGAAGAAACTGAAATAGGACCCGATGAAGATGAATTTGATGTAAAACTAAACGAAGAAATAGAATCCATCCTAAAAAGTCGATATGATGAAGAAGAAAAAGAAGAGATTTCAGAACAAAGTTATGAAGATGGAGAAATAGAAGATAACGAATTGGAACAAACACTCGAGGAGTTACAGATCAAAAGTGATACTCAATTTGAGAAGGAGCAATTAGAGGACACCAAGGAAGAAGATGAATGGCAAAGATGTCCAATATGTAAATCTCATGTCAGTGCGGATAGTGAGTATTGTAGCATCTGTGAACAACCTATGGATGAAAAAATCAGCGAACGTGAGAGGATTAGCACTCCTAAAGCTCCACAAGATACTAAAGAAATTAAATCTGATCATCCAGTTTTATCCAAAGCTACATCTACTGTTAAAACTAAAAAACCGAAGTCTGATTTCATTGAATCCCATCTACAAGAAAGCATGAAAAATATTCTCTATAAAGCTAAAGATTATCAAGTACCTGTATCAAGCTTATCCCTTCTAGCTTTTGGAGGTATTTATTTAACGACCTATAGAACGTCCGATTTCACATATTTTGGAGAACTTGGACTTATTTTAATTAGTCTCTTTTTCGGTTTGGGTATTTTAACTGTTTTGACCTTTAAAGATGAAATAATTTCTTACTCTATTCTTGGGTTTATGGGCTATGTTGCCGGTATAGTGATTTCTTCCCTGGTACCTATTCTCAGATATATGATTCGTATAGAAATCCCATTATTGGTAAGCTCTGGACTTATAGCTACTGCACTTGGTATGTTTTGGATTTTGGATTATAAATTACCTAAAAAATTCCATTATTATATGCTTTGGTTCTCAGGGATTAGTATTTTATTCGTGGCAGGCTTAACTATCATATTATATCCAGTTCAAATATCTCATCTAGAATATACTATATTGTTACCTTTAGGTTTGGGTTCGGTTATGGTTTTGGGGGGGACAGCTACATGGTACAAAGAAGCTAATGAAGTTTATGAAAACAAAGTGCATTTAGAAACAAATAAAATGTATAATTATAGAAGATCTGGTTATTTTGAAGATATTAGCAAAACATGTCCCGTATCTGAAGAAAAAGCTATCCCATATTACAGTAAAGGGATAGCAAGCTGCAGCATGGGTGAATATAACGACGCCATTAAAAAGTTCAAGAAAGCACTCGATATAGAGGGGGATAACGAAGCAATCTGGAATAACTTAGGAACTGCTTACAGCAGGATCGGTGAGCAGGAGAGGGCCAAAAAATGCTTAACCAATGCCATAGAAATTAAAGAAGAATATGCTATAGCATGGAACAACCTAGGAAATGCAAATTTCAGGTGCGGTAATTATTCTGAAGCACTGGAATGTTATGATAAAGCTTTGCAAATCCAAGAGGACTATAGAGATGCCATGCTTAATAAATCTCAAGCACTTATCAAACTCAGCAGAATTAAAGCCTGATTTGCCTGATTTTAAGTTTTAGAGATATTTGCTATGTATATATTATAAGTGCTAAGATAGAGCTTTTTTAGCTGCTTCTTTTAATGCTTCTGAATAGGTGGGATGTGGATGTATAATATCTGATAATTTATTAACTCCTATATTTCCTTCCATCGCAACTGTTCCTTCCATAATAATATCCGTTGCACCCGGGCATACTAAATGCATACCTACAATTTTATCATCGTGAGCTATGACTTTTGCAACACCAGTTCTGTTACCAGTAGAGTAACCCCTACCGCTTGCTGAAATCGGGTATTTACCGATGTTTATATCCCCGTATTCTTCTCTAGCTTCTTCCTCAGTTAATCCAACACTGGCCGCTTCAGGATGAGTATATACTCCCGCAGGAACATTGTATTGAGATAATTTAGGAGTTTTTTCTCCAACCATTTTTTTGACGGCGATTTCAGCATGTTTATAAGCTGCATGTGCCAACATCATTTTACCTGTAACATCACCAACTGCGTATACGTTCTCCACGGGTGTTTCCATGTAGTCATTTGTAATGATTTCGTTATGAGAACCTATAATATCTAATTCGATCTCAGGGGGTGTTGGTTTCCTACCTACGGCGCACAGTATTTTTTTTGCTTTGATCGTTTTGTTCTCTTTACCTTCTATCTTTACTTCAAAAGGTGAATCACCTTCGACTTCTGAAACTTTAGAACCCTTAATTATTTTGATTCTCTTTCTTTTCAAAACACTTTCAATCTCCGCTGCTAAGTCTTGGTCCATATTTGGTAAAATATTATCCATCAATTCAACTATAGTTACTTTACTTCCAAAGGATGAAAGTACGAAGGCGAGCTCTATTCCGATATATCCTCCACCGATAATAAGTATATCATCTGGCACCTCATCCAATTTTAAAATTCCTCTGCTTGTCAAAATATTCTTTTCATCCACTTCTAAACCAGGTAATACAATCGGTTCGGAACCAGTAGCTATAATGATATGGTCTGCTTCATGCTCTTCACCATCAACTTCCACTGTACTATTATCCTTTACTCTTGCTTCGCCTTTTATAATTTCTATTTCATTTTCTTCGAGCTGACTGATGATCCCCTTTTGTGAGGTTTGAACAGCTCTGTTTTTTACCATCTGTGCTTTTTTAAAATCTATATCATCGATAGACGAAGATATACCTTTCCTCCTGGAATTTTGTATATCATCAATAGTCTCTGAGATAGATAATAGGGCTTTTGATGGGATACACCCATGATTAGTACATACACCGCCTATATCATCACTTTTTTCAATCAACTTAACATCTAAACCCCTCTTAGCTGCATGGACTGCACTCTTGTATCCGCCTGGCCCACTCCCTATCACGATTACTTTCTCACTCATCTTACCAACTTTCCCTAAAATGTAGACATTATAAAACTTTTCTTATTTTTGGTTTGAAGGGCAAAATCTTTATTTTTGGTGTTCATAACCCTCGACAGTGATGCGTATGAGCAAAGAACATGAACATAATATGTATGATTATGAAAAGATCAAAAAAGAATTCAAATGGGAAGTTCCAGAATTTTACAATTTTGCATTTGATGAAGTAGACGAAAGAGCAAAAGAGTATGCTGATAAAACAGCACTTATATCAGTAGATAACAGCGGTGAGAATGCAGAAAAGCACACTTTCGAAGAGCTTAGAACCTTATCTAACAAATTTGCAAATACCCTCAGGGAAAAAGGAATAAAAAAAGGCGATAGAGCGATGATCCTAGTACATAGGATTCCAGAGTGGTATGTAGCAATGCTGGGAATGATGAAACTTGGAGTTGTTCCAATACCTACACCCAATCTAGCTACACCTGAAGATATTAGATATAGGATTAATCGATCAGAAGCAAATACTATAGTCACGGATTGGTCTAATCACCAGAAAATAGATAAAGTAAGGGATAAAGAAGGAATGGAATCTCTTAATAATTTTATTTTGATAAATTCTGAAGAGGAAAAAGAAGGTTGGCATGACTATGAAAAACTAATGGATGATGCTTCTTCAGAACTTAACAAAGATGAGATAGAAGCTACCAAAAGTGAGGATCCATTGCTTATCTATTTCACATCAGGAACTACTGGTAAACCCAAGATGGTACTTCATACCCACTCTTACCCGATAGGCCACACTGTTACAGCAAAGTATGTTCAAGATTTAACTCCGAAAGACACTAATTGGACTATAGCAGATAATGGTTGGGCTAAAGCCGTGTGGGGTAAACTCTTTGGCCAATGGATAGTTGGAGCAACCATCGTTCAGCAGAATATTACAGGTAGATTCGATCCAAAGAAAACTTTGAAGATATTACAGGATTACGGGATAACTACATTCTGTGTCCCACCTACAATATATAAAATGATGATCAACGAGGATGTTGAGAGTTACGCCCTTAGTTCATTACGGCACTGTCTTAGTGCTGGAGAACCCTTAAATCCCGATGTTATTGATAAATGGGAAGAATATACTGGTCTAAGGATCTACGATTATTATGGTCAAACTGAAACCGTAGCCCTTGTTGCAAACTATCCGACCATGGAAGTCAAAGCAGGTTCGATGGGTAAACCAACACCTGGACATGATGTTGAGATAATAGATGATGATCAAAACATATTGGGCGTAGGTGAAGAAGGTCATATAGGTTTAAAAGTCGTCCCAGAAAGACCTCCTGGCTTATTCAAAGAATATTGGAAAGACGATGAAAAAACCAGTGGAGTTTTTGAAAGCGATTGGTATTATACAGGAGACAAAGCTTACAAAGATGAGGACGGTTATTTCTGGTTCGTAGGGCGGTCTGATGACGTGATAAAAGCTTCAGGCTACAGAATAGGACCCTTCGAAGTAGAAAGTGCATTACAAGAACATCCTGCAGTCCAAGAACCCGCTGTGATCGGTGCTCCTGATGAAATTAGAGGAAAGATTGTCAAGGCTTACATCATATTGAACGAAGGATACGAACCTACCGATGAACTTAAAAAAGAACTACAAGAGCACGTCAAGGAGGTCACAGCACCTTACAAATATCCAAGACAAGTAGAATTTGTTGAAGAACTTCCAAAAACTATAAGCGGTAAAATCAGAAGAACTGAATTACGAGATAGGGCCGAGGAAGAATATCTAAAGGACCACGATAGCCTACCTTACTAGAAAAAAATCAAAACCCTTTCTTTTTTATTTACTATGTATTTTATGTCTTTTTTTTGCCATATGTATTCCAATTTACGAGTTCGTGGATACTTTTTTTCACAGGAGAATTATCTATAATACTTGGATATCCAACAGACATACATACTGTTATATTGAAACTATCCGGTATGTCCAACTTTTCCCTTAATCTACCTGATTTAAATGCACCTAACCAACATGTCCCCATACCCATTGCAGTTGCAGTTATAGAAAGGTGATCAAGAGCGATAGCGAGGTCGATATCCGCCCATTTTTCGTCTTCTGTAAGTCCTATTATTACTGCACCAGCATCAGCGATGAACGCTTGGTTATGAAAAATCTTGATGAGGTCTTTTTTCAGACTATCATCAGTGACCACAACTAATTCCCATGGCTGAAGATTTTTCGCAGAAGGAGCATTTCTTGCTGCATCAAGTAATTTTAACAATTCTCTCTTTGGTATTTCTTCACCAGTGTAATTCCTAACACTTTGTCTTTGTTTAATGGCTTTAAGAACATCCATGTTATCTGGTTGGGTATGTACTCATTAGTTTAAAACTTTTATCAAAGAAAAGAAAAATTAAGGGGTTTTAAATGGAGTTTATCACTCGTGTTTATCTTTTACTGGAGCGAACTTATACCCGTAGTAGATTATACCTTCAGGGCTTTCTTCGCCGAGCCGCCTCATCGTGGCCTTTACTTCCATACCCGTTTCTACGTCCTTATAATCCACGCCCACGAGTTGACCAGTGACTCTTACATCTTCTTCCATTTCAATAATCGCCATTATATATGGAGTTAATAACTTGAAATCTGGATGTGGATCGTGTACTTCTGTGTAGGTTAGAACTTTACCTTTGCCACTCAATTCTCTTTCATTCATTTTACCGAAGCTTTCTCTACGGCAGTGAGGGCATATTTCTCTTGGTGGGAAGTATACTCTATCACAAATTTCACACTGTACTCCGATACCACGATATCTCTGTTCTATCTCTCTCCAGAATCTAGGCGTTGTCATTCTGACCACCTCTCAAGTATATGGACAACAGCACTTGCTCCGGTCCCACCTACGTTATGAGTCAAACCATATCGCGCATCTTCGACTTGTCTATCACCTGCATCACCTCTTAATTGGATCGCAGCTTCGATAGCCTGGTTGATACCTACAGCTCCTACAGGTTGGCCTTTAGCCTTTAATCCTCCAGATGTGTTTATTGATATCTCTGAATTGAGTGCAGTCCTACCTTCTTCGGTTGCAGGACCACCTTCACCTTTCTTGAAGAATCCCAAGTCTTCAATCGCTACGATTTCACTTATAGAATAGTTGTCATGAACTTCTGCAAAGTCTATATCTTTTGAAGATATATTTGAATTTTTGAAGGCCTTCTCAGCAGCTATCCGTGTTGCTTTCATACCCCCTATTTCTCTACGATCGTGTAGAGCGATGTGATCCGCCCCATGACCAACACCCAATATCTTTACTGGATCACCATTATAGTTATCCACATATTCAGCTGGACATAATACTACTGCAGCTCCACCGTCGGAAAGTGGGGCACAATCAAACATTCCAAGAGGATCCGAAACCATTGGAGCATTCATAACGAAATTCTTAGGAATCGCTCTGGGGTATTGTGCATTTGGGTTATTAGATGCGTTCGAATGGTTCTTAACTATTACTTCTGCAAATTGATCTTTTGTAGTCCCATATTTATTCATATGGTATCTTGCCATCATTGCGTGTAGGGAATCAAATGTAGCTCCACAAACTGTTTCCCATTCTTGATCTGCAGTTGAGGACAATATCTTTTTCGCCTCCTCATCGTTCACATCGGTCATCTTTTCTGCACCACCGACAACTACGATATCATCAAAACCGGATGCAACAGAGATATACCCCTCAGCTAAAGCCATGCCTCCTGAGGCACCACCAGATTCTATCCTAACTGCAGGTATATCATCTAAACCGGCATAATCAGCGATCATGGGAGCGACATGCTCTTGATTTATCAGTTTACCCGCGGACATATTTCCAACGTAAAGCATATCAACTTCTTCTCCAGAAACACCGGCGTCACGTATTGCCTTAAGTCCTGCTTCTATACCTAATTCTCTTAGTGATTTGTCCCAAAGTTCACCTATCTGTGTTTCACCGATACCTATTATTGCTACATCTCTCATTCTAATAACCTCCTTCAATTTTCTTACGATATTTCGCATAGATAGAATATGGAATGAACTCCTCATCCGAGATCACTTCTTGGATTGTCGGTACTTCGTCATTTTTTATCTTTTCTATGTTTTCTGTAACTTTAATGTCAAAACTGTCACAACCAGCACCAGACCCGTAAGCAGTAACCAAAATTCTATCACCAGGTTCAGATTGATCTAAAGTAGCTGCTAAACCCAAAGGAACTGCACCTGAGTAAGTATTCCCGATCCTTGTTACTAATAAACCAGGATCGATCTGTTCTTTTGAAAATCCCAATTTTTTAGCTACCTTAACTGGGAATTTTCCGTTTGGTTGATGGAATACTGCATAATCGTAGTCATCTGGTACTGTTTCCGATTCTTCCATCAAATTCTTTGTACACTCAGTTATGTGTTTAAAATAGGCGGGCTTGCCAGTGAATCTTCCTCCATGGGATGGGTATTTTTGTCCTTCCCTTCTCCAAAAATCCGGTGTGTCAGTAGTAAAAGAACATGTGTGTTTTATCTCAGCTAGCATGTCTTCTGTACCTATAATATAGGCAGCACCACCAGCGGCTGCCGAGTATTCTAGCGCATCTCCAGGTGCACCTTGTGACGTATCAGCTCCGATAGCCATACCGTTTTTTATCATACCTGAGGAAACCAAGCCCATGCAAGTTTGGAATCCTGCAGTCCCGGCTTTACATGCGAATTCATAGTCAGCAGCTGTCATCAAAGGTGTAGCTCCGATAGCTGCACCAACAATTGTAGCGGTTGGTTTAACAGCATAAGGATGTGATTCAGAGCCTACATAGATTGCACCTATATCGACACCCTTTATTATTGCTCTTTTCATCGCCCATCTAGCAGCTTGAGTTGAGATCGTGATCACATCTTCGTCAGGCGAAGGAACCGATTTACTGTTTATCCTCAGTCCTTTACCCATGGTTTCTCCGTCTTTACCCCAAACTTTGCCGATTTCTTTGGGTTTGATCCTATATCTTGGCACGTATCCAGCGTAACTTTTAATACCAACTTTCTCTTTGGTTTTCATATTATCACATCATATATCTTTCAATTTTTTTTAATATATCATCAACATTATAATCGGTTTTTATGAGTGGAATGCCTTCAAGATCTGCTAGTTTTATGGAGAGTTCATCCACTTTACCTGGTTGTACATATGCAACTACAGCGGGAGTTAACGGACTTGCCCTTATAGCCACCATAGGTGATCTACCGTGTTCCACACCAGTGAAGAATAATATCCTTTCGGTACTCCATCCATATATTCGCAGGTAATCGAACGACTTCATCGACAATATAGCTTTCAAACTATCTATGATCGTGTAACCAAATAAATTTCTATTCTTTTTAATACCGTTTAACCGTTCTCCTTCTATGTTTTCGATCAAATCGTTTAAATCTACAGCATCAGAGAATTCGCCCATATCCATTATCCCTTCTTGACCTGGAGGAGTAAACCTCTTTATTATTTCTCCTCCTTTTTCTCTGTCTATTTCAATTAGTGAGGAAACTATTTTTTTAACTAGTTTAGTTCCAGGTGTCCTCCTACTTTGTTCATAATCACTTATGACCGATGGAGAAATGTCCATTTTGTTGGCTAATTCTGTCTGGGAGGCTTTAAACATATTTCTCCATTTCCGAATAGTACGTCCAGGATTTTCCGAAATAGTTATTTCGCCAGCAATTTTTTCCTCTAATTGTGACATTCAAATGGGTTATCAAAGAACCATATATAAAACTGTCGTTGAACATTTTAGTCAATCGTCGTAAATAGCCCATTGTCAAGTTAAGAAAGAATTATAAGTGCATTATATCAATCAGGGTTCATGAAGGAATTAAGGTATATACCAGTTATTGAGGCACCAGCACACGAACAGATGGCTATTGACGAATCTTTACTCCGGTCTTATGATGATGGCGATTCATTACCCACATTGAGATTTTTTAGATTTAAACCTTCAGCGATAACAGTGGGTTATTCTCAAGAAATCGATAAAGTTATCGACACGGAAAAATGTGAGGGATACGACATACCGTTTGTGAGAAGGATCACTGGTGGTGGAACAGTCTACCATGATTATCATGGTGAAATAACTTATTCTATAGTTACAGACCAGTATGATGGAAGTATTCAGGAAAGTTTTGAATATCTTCTTAATCCCATAATAGAAACATTAAAAGAATATGGTCTGAATGCAACCTTTAAGCCATATAATGACATATTGGTGTCAAGAAGAAAGGTGTCAGGTAGCGCTCAGCGTAGAGGGAAAAAAGGTTTACTTCAGCACGGTACTCTTATGTACGCAACGGATCTAGAAATTTTGTCTGATATACTATTACTTGATGAAGAAAAGCTCAAAGCTAAAGGCGTAAATTCATTTTTTGAATTGGTGACTACCATGGAAAAGGAACTTAGTACTAAACCAGAACCTAATGAATTGATAGGTAAAATGAAAAACAATTATGAAAATTATTTTGGAATCCAAGTGGAAAAAAGTGAATTATCGGAAAAGGAAGAAAAATATGTTGAAGAGTTAAAAGAAAAGTATAAATCAAGTGAGTGGACATATAATAAAAACTGGAAGTAAAAAAATGGAAATAAGGGTATCTTCGGGGACTGCTAGTTATCTTTCCCTGCAAAACAGCCAGATATTGGAGGAACCAACTACAGCTTATTTATTGGTGCCTGGTGGAAGATGCAGAGGGGCCTGTACGTATTGTCCACAAGGAAAAGGTGATTCTAGATGGCTTTCTCGGGTTTCATGGCCATTATTTGAGATAGAAGATCTTTTAGAAAAGGTTAAAAAGTCAGATATTGAACGGATATGTTTACAATCACCTGATATTGAGGACTACGAAAATAAGATAATCGAGATCACAAAAATATTGGAAGAAACTGAGAAACCAATCTCTGTTTCTTCACCACCCCTTTCAGATGAAACTTTAGAAGAGATAAAAGGACCGGTTGATCATATTGGAGTTGGAATAGATGCAGTTACTAATGATCTAAGAAAGAAAACTAAACCTAACTACCCCCCACTTGTGTTTTGGGACTACCTATCTAGAGCAATAAACATTTTCGGGAGGAAAAACGTTACCGCCCATATGATCGTGGGTATGGGTGAAGATTTGGAACAGTTGGGAGTAACTGTCAGAAAAATTTTCGACGCAGGGGCTGATGTTTCATTATTTTCACTTCTTTTGAAAGACTATCAAGTCGAAATGAAATATTATAGAAAAGCCCAATTATTGACCTATCTACTTCATGAGCAAAACCTTGCTGAATCGATGGAGTTAATAGAAGAAAAACCAGATGAGTGTATCGAGTATATCGAAAATGGAGATATTTTCAGAACTAGAGGATGTCCTGGATGCAATAGACCTTTTTATACAACAAAACCTGGTGATGAACATAGAAACTTTCCTAGAGAATTAACCTCTGAAGAAATAGACCAAATTAAAGAAGAATTAGGTATAAAATGAATAATAATTCCGATCCTTTGAAGGTAACCATCAAATCCTATGATAAAATTGCGGAGGAATATTGTGAGAAAACTTTAGAAGGGGGAGATAGAGAATTCCAAGAAAGAATGCTCGACATCACTTTGAATTATCTCCCTGAAAATCCAAGAGTTATAGATTTAGGTTGCGGAGACGGGCGAGATACCTTTTATTTACATCAAAAAGGAGTCGATGTGGTAGGTATAGACCTTTCGCAGGGGATGATCAATCTAGCTAGAAAAAAGCACTCTAATACTGCATTTTTTAAACAGGATATGAGAAAAACTGTTTTCCCAGAAGATACATTCCATTGTGTATGGGCGAGTGTATCGATCATCAACATGCCCAAGTCTGAGTTGTCGACTATCGAATCTGAAGTCTTTAGGATATTAAACCCAGATGGGATATTTGCATTCAGTATAAAACTAGGAGAAGGAGAAGGTTTCGAAGAGAACGATATAGTATCAGGATATCCTAGATATTTCTCTTACTATTCTGTAGATGAATTGAAGAATAAATTAAAGCTGTTTGATATAATTGATAGTAAAGATTATCCAGGTGAGTTGTTCGGTAGCGAATTCACCTATTGTTGGGCAAAACCTAGTCGGTGATATATACAACTCTTTTATCCTCTCTATAAAAATCCAGATAGTGGTCCTAGAATATATCCCGCAGCGAGAGTACCAACTATCAAACCGGCCAGAATAAAGTAATATTTCACATTCCAACTAAATATTTTATATCCGTCTAATGGACCGAAGGGGAGTAAATTAAACCCACCTATGAAAAGGTTTACAAATGAAACGAATGCGAAAATGAATCCTAAAAGTCCATAACCTATTAAATGCAGTGCAAACGATATAGATAAAAATACAGCTCCAACTATCCAATTTGTAAAAGGTCCAGCCGCGCTTATCTTGCCATTTTGATCTTTTGTTATATTGCCTTGGATCATAACGGCTCCAGGTGCTGCAAATACAAAACCAAACATACTAAAAACCAAAGCCATCATCAAGCCCCATGTCCACATACGAAATTCTGCCCAACATCCGTATTTTCTAGCAATTTTTCGATGGGCCAATTCATGGAATAAGAATGCTGTTCCTACTGACAAAAATGATATACCGAGGAACAATGGAAAAGCTGGATTCGTGATTCCTTGAAAACCTCCTGAAAAGCTTATTGCGAAGGCTAAGGTGAGTACACCAAGAGCAATCAATAGATGCTTTTTTTCAGTTTTACTTGTTCCTCTTTGATTAAAATTTATCTGATAGTTTGGTCTAATCTTTAACAACCTCCTCATTAAATATTTCTTCTATCCTATCTTTGGCATCTTCAACACTGTCAAATACCGAGAGATCTATAACACCGCCAGCAGAGTGTTGATGACCTCCTGCGCTTCCAATCGATGAGAATGCTTTTTTCATCCCTTTTCCTATATCCAGTTTAAGTTCTTTGCTTCTAGCTGACATATATATTTTATTGTTTAATAAACCATATACGAGTACATTACTAATGTCTCTTTCTTGGGATAATATGTTTGCGATTTGTGGTATATCATCTTTTTCAGAAACCTTGCCAGCATACGCGACTAAGCTATCATCCTTGAATTTTCGATTCACGATAGCTTCACCAAGTGCACTAACGGTATCTGGATTTATTGGTGGACTTTCAAGGATATCTAACAAGTCTTTATCTTCTATAGCTGAAAGGAACGAGATCATCTTGAAATCTTGAACAAATATATTTTTTGTAAAGTTATCTGTATCCACTTTGATACCATATAATAAACATGATGCAAGTATCGACGATATTTCAATACCCAAATTCAAAAGATGCTTGGTCATTAGGGTAGAAGTAGCACCAACGTCTGTTCGAATCTCAGCATAACCTGTTTGTTTGACATCTTTATTTGTTCTATGATGGTCTATAATAATATCCGCATTCGTTTCTTCAGGAAGTAAATTATTTGATCCTGGCTTGGCAAAATCTAGGAAAACTAACATATCTGAATCATCAATTATATCTTTAATTTCTCCTTCTTCAATTTTAGTCATTTTTATCTGCGTACTTTCAATAATTATCTCGTTTTCTGGATGACCAATATTGCCGCTATAATAAGTATTGAAATTTTTATTAAAATTTTCACAGATTTTCTCAAATGCCATTGCAGAAGCAAAGGCATCTGGATCAGGATTGTTGTGTAAAAATATTGAGATATCTTTTTTACTTTTTTCAACGATATCAGCTATCCTTTCACTGTTAGATTTACTTTCAATATCATCAAGTTTCTTTAAAAAGGAGCTACTTACTAATTCATCTTTTACAATGATGTCATCAACATGGTGGTCTTTTAATTTTTGTGTTTCATCTTGGAAAGCTATGGAGATCACTTTACATCCTTTGGATTTTTTCTTTATATTTTTTAAAACGTCGATTTTTTTATCTAATTCTGTTTTTAGTAAAAAAATGATACTGTCATTCTTCACTGATTTGTATAATTGCTCCACACTTTTTATTTCAAACTCCTCAACCTTTTTTAGTTCAACTTCACTGATATTTTGAGTATAGATTTCATACCCATATCCCCTATATTCAAAAGATCTAGCTAGGTTTTCTGCAATTTCATTCCATCCTACAATCATATATTTCATACATTCACCGTTAATTATGGTTATCTATATATGGAGAGTTAGATATATTATAATATTGATTTAAGTATGTGTTAGACAACTACATCAAATTCAGCCTTCAATATACCCAATCTTTTCTCTTTGATAGAGGATTCCGGTATTGAACAAATCAAGAATCCGTTTTTTTCACTAACATTATCCATAGTCCATCCTATGAATCTTTGCAATTTATTGAAACTTGTGTAATTAATGATGCTTTGAATACCAGACATGAATATCACACCTTCTTCATTTGATTTTAAGAAAGTACCTATCAATGATGATAATTTCTGGAGGTTAGAAGGTGACACAGTTTTTATTTCATAATCAAATTCAGAGAAATCTTTTCTGCTGCTTTTGGAAAGCCATATGAAGCTCACATCAGAACCGAATTCAAATCTTTTGATAATTTTATCTGGTGAATCTCTCGATATAAATAATCCGTTTCTTTCTTCTGAAATCAATGTACTAAATTTGTTAATGCTGTCATCTGGATTCTCTTCTATCAATAATAGACCTTCTCCGTTATATAAGTCAACTTCCAGATCACTGGTTACCTTTTCACTTTCTGTTTCTGGTTCTTCAAAAAATAGTGGCGAAGGGTCTTCCTTGAGATCAACTTTCTTTGACTTTACATCCTGATACAAAGTCCCCAATCGACTTTCAATTCTACTTTTAAGTTCCCATCCATCATATCTCGAGACCATATGTTTAATTTTGGACCAGGCTTCCTTCTGTCCTTCTTCGTAACCTCTCAAATAGAGTTCTATCTTTTTTTCCTGGTCCATATATATCACCTATTTAACCGATATAACTTAGGTCTTCTTTACCTGTATCCTGCTGCATACCAGTACTTGGAT
The DNA here is from genome assembly GCA_019594235.1 of Candidatus Saliniplasma halalkaliphilum. Classification (GTDB taxonomy): domain Archaea; phylum Thermoplasmatota; class Thermoplasmata; order Halarchaeoplasmatales; family Halarchaeoplasmataceae; genus Saliniplasma; species Saliniplasma halalkaliphilum. Next base: position 19,756 of record JAFDTG010000008.1, read on the forward strand.
CCATCTCTTTGAGTTTTGTAGTCAATGATTCAACTTCTTTTGCTTTGTCATCTAATTTATCATATTCCACTTCGAATCCAAGAGATTTTACAAGAATCTTTAATACAGCTCTTGCTGCACCAGGATCGACGAAGTAACCAGATGTTTCTCCCATCAAGCAGATTCCATTGATGTTATACAATCTTTTACCCATTCCTAGTAATAAACCACTTGCACCGACTATACCCGATGAAGGATGCTCTTCTGAAAAAACGACTCCAAGTTCCTCCATCTCATCGATAAGCTCTTCATCAGTCACAGCACCTAAAACGTCCGGTTTCTCAACCATTTCTCCCTGACCATATCCTCCCAAAGAAAATATCTTTTTAACATCGTGATCTTCAGACATCGATAAAATCTTGTCAGTTAATTGATATTGTCCTTGTGGAGTCATACCTTGATAATCCCCTGTAAGAATCAACAGATCTATATTATCCTTGCCAACATCTTTTTTATAATATAACTCGTTGTTAACCAGTTCAGCTAGACCCTCCTCGCTCACTAAAACCTGAGGTGGTAGATAGATAGAATATATTTCACAGAATAATTCAGCATCAATTTCGTCTATTAAATGTTCTGCCGCTAATTTACCTACATTTCCTACACCTGGCAAACCTTCGATTAGAACAGTATTTTCAAGTTTTGGTCTTTCTTTGAATTTTAAAACTATATCTTCCATTTTATTAACACCTTGAATTATTGCTTTTTATCTTTTTTTGTTTTCTTCGATAAGTGCCGTATTTATCTTTAGGAGAGTATTTAGGAGGGGCGGGATTAATAGTTTTTGCTCCACATTTTTTACATGTTTCATCTAAAGAGTATATATTACAGTTTTCACACTTTCTTATCTTTTTCATCGTCCCAGTCCTTATGACTTAAACATTAATCGAATGTATATTTAAGACTTTTCTACGATGTCTTTATATTCTGGGATGACATCTTTGGTGAAACTCTTCATTCCTTCTTTAGTCTTGTAATGTGTCATCATTTTTTTAATAACATTGAAAGGAATAGTCGCAATTTCAGCACCGACCTCTGCACATTGTCTGACTTGTCTTTCAGTTCTTATACTTGCGGCTATAATCTTAGTATCAAATCCGTAATTGGCATATATCTGTTTTATAGACCATACGAGATCAACACCGGAAAGAATTCCATCATCATTCCCCCATTCATAAAGATTCATGATTTCTTTGTTTTTGTATACTGTTTTATCCCAGTCTAAATCTTTTATATTACTTTTTAACTTTTGATCTCTAACAACATCAACTAATTCTTGAGGGAAATAAGTACCCTTAGGATAGTCTTCTCCTCTTTTCATACCCATGTTTGTTCGTATATAGTCATCTATTCTTCCCAAAAAAGGACTAACGTAGTCAGCTCCTGCTTTAGCTGCCATCAAAGCTTGATTAGGACTCATTACTAATGTACAATTAACAGGTATTCCTTTATCCGTAAGATGTTTGATAGCTTTCACACCAGTGAAATTATCGTCGTCTTGTTCCATGGCTGTATTTATCGGAACTTTGATTACCACGTTATTATTCACATCGTTAAATCTATTGTACAATATTTCGGCTTCTTTAACTATATCGTCATAACATGATCCGCATACTTCTAAACTTACGGGACCGTCTACTGTTTTCAGGATCTCTTTAATATGTTCTTCTAAACTTTTACCATCTTCCTGCTCTTCGACAGCTTTTTTTATCAAGGATGGATTGGTAGTTACACCATCTAATATCCCCCATGATTCAGCTTTCTTTATTTCTTCTAATTTTGCAGTATCTACAAATATATCCATAATTACATCTCCTTTTTATCTTCTTGAAATAACATCATGAGCACTTTCAACTATGTGCTCTGCAGTGAGTCCATATTTTTCCATGAGTTCATCACTCTCTCCGGACTCACCAAATACATTTGGAACACCAACTCGTTTCATTGGTACGTGGTAGTTCTCTGAAAGGACCTGTGAAATTCCACTACCCATACCCTGACTTACAACGTGCTCCTCTGCTGTTACAACACCTCCAGTGTCTTTTGCAGCCTTTATTATAGTTTTATTATCCAACGGTTTGATTGTACTCATATTGATAACTCTAGCATCAATATCGTGTTTCTTTTCTAATATTTTGGCAGCTTTAAGACATCTTGAAACCATAATTCCCGTGCCGATTAAAGTGACATCGCTCCCATCTTTAAGCATAGATGCCTTGCCGAATCCAAATTCAGAGTCTTCATCGGTTATGATAGGTATACTCGATCTCCCCATCCTCATGTATATTGGTCCATCAATATCAGCAATTTTTTTTGTTGCTTTATAGCTTTCATGATAATCCGCTGGGGCTACGACCTTCATATTAGGTAAAACCCGCATCAATGCGATATCTTCCAACATCTGATGTGAAGCTCCATCGCCACCTACTGTTATTCCAGCATGGGTTGAAACCAGCTTCACATTTAATTCAGGATAAGCTACGCTCTGCCTAACTTGGTCATAAGCTCTGCCTGTTGCAAAAACCGCGAATGTACTTGCAAAAACAGTTTTACCGGAACATGCTAATCCAGCTGAAATACCTGTCATATTTTGTTCTGCAATTCCACAGTTAAACATCCTTTCTGGGAATTCGTCTCCAAATTTAGCTACTCTGCAGGATCCACAAAGATCAGCTCCAATCACAACTATGTCTTCTCTACTCCTACCTAGCTCAACTAGAGCTTTACCATATGCATCCCGCTGCTTTGCCATTTCCCACATCACTCATCACCTCCAAGGGCTTCAAGAGCGATTTGTAGCTGCTCATCATTTGCAGCTTTTCCATGAAATGCTAAAGAACCTTCCATAAATGGAACACCTTTTCCTTTAACTGTATGTGCTATTATCATCGTGGGTTCCTTTTCTACTTGCTCTGCTTCTTCAAGTGCGTCTATTATCTCATACAGATTATGACCGTTTATCTCTATAACATGCCATCCGAATGATCTCCATTTTGAAACTATAGGTTCTATGGAAACTACCTCATTAGTTGAACCATCTATCTGAAGATTATTTCTATCTAAAAAAGCGATTAGATTATCGAGTTTGTTGTGGCTTGCGAACATAGCAGACTCCCAAATTTGACCAGATTGCATCTCGCCATCACCACAGATAACAAACACTCTGTGAGCTTTTCTATCAATTTTGGCTGCAAGTGCCATACCCGCAGCGATTGAAATACCTTGGCCTAAAGAACCAGTGGAAGCATCGACACCGGGTGTTTTGTTCATATCTGGATGTCCCTGAAGTCTTGAACCGAGTTTTCTTAAAGTCATCAATTCCTCCACTTCAAAATATCCCGATTCAGCTAAAACTCCATACAAAGCTGGCGCGGCATGACCTTTACTTAAAACAAACCTATCTCGATCTTCCCATGCTGGGTTGTTAGGATCATGGTTCATGAAATGAAAATAAAGCGTTGTTAAGATGTCAGTTGCTGACAGTGATCCTCCAGGATGTCCTGATCCCGCTTCATGTGTACTTCTCACTATATGGATTCTAACTTTTCGTGCTATTTCTTCTAATTCTTTTATTTTAGATTCGTCGACTGATGGCATTTGTGGTATTCCCCCAATTGGTTTTCAGCAAGGACTATTACCTTAGCATTATTATCTTTTTCGGGAGGAAGCATGATATCCAAAAATTCTAGAGGGAAAACTTTTTTTAATGAATGGATATACCTCTACCTAAATAGACAAATTGTTGTTCACCTTGCGGGAATAGCTTTCGGGGAATCGTAGACTCCCCTAGATCCTCGGAAATAAAAAACCCATTTCCTGCGGACAGTACCTTCGCTATTCACCTTGCGGGAATAGCTCAGCCTGGTAGGGCGATAGACTGCTAATCTATTGGTGCTTTGCACCACGCGGGTTCGAGTCCCGCTTCCCGCGCTTACTTTTTTCATCTTCTAATTTTTATAAATCTTCGAAGTCCACGTTTTTTGTATAAA
>JAFDTG010000051.1 GCA_019594235.1 Candidatus Saliniplasma halalkaliphilum
ATGAAGATCTTAATAAGAAGATACGAGAAAAAGGTTACATGAAAGTGGTCAGAGCGTTCCGGGAATACAGGTTAGTCAAAGTTCAGGTTTGAATTAAGTTTTGATAACTTTTATCTTATCGCTTATAGGTAAAATTATCCCTACGACTACTAAAACTACAGCTCCGAAGAGGAACGCATACGAGATCCCCATAGTATCTGCTAGGTATCCAAGTATAGGGGCTATGATCATACCCACGACTGAACGGAGTAGATTCTGCCCGCTGAAGAGAGTTGCCCTAGTTTGGGAGTCCATCCTATCCCCGACAAATCCGATGACCATGGGTTTTCTAAGATTGTAAAGAGTGTAGAAAAAGAAGAAAGTTATGATCGATATTTCTATCAAGTTGAACTGTAGAGAAATGGCTACTACAAGGAATAAACCTGCCATTAAGAAATAAAGCATATCCAGAGCTTTACCCATATCCCCAACCTTTTCCATAAAACTGGCAGATTTTATCGATGATGTAAAACTGTTGATATACACGAAGAAATAAATTACACCTACCAATATGGCAGTTCTCTGCTGTTCATACTCTATGAACATGAGCATGGGAAGGGCAACTGCTAAAGTTTCGATGATCGGAGAAAGGTAATCTTTGGAAATTTTGAAAAAGGAATCGTAAACCGATGCATTCACAAGCATCTTTCCCAATCCTGCATGTTTGTAGAGCTGCTTGAAACTATTTTTAAGATGATTCCAAGTAGAAATTATACTAGCACCTTCGGGTTCACCATCTAGTTCTTTCGGATAAGTCAGCATCAGTACGAACGCAAATGAATATGGGACTAACGTAGCCAGGAAGATTATGTTATAGTTCCCCACAAAATAGACTATGGCACCTGCGATGACTGCTGAAAGAGCCGATCCCAGTCTGGAAGCTGCCCTAGTCTTTCCGTAATAACGCACCCGCTGGTCTTCCATACCCTCGTTATCCAGATACTGCATTATCATGGACTTGTGGGTACCATGTCTCAAAGTCTCACCCATGGCGAATAGGAACATCGCAGGTATAAATATCAAGAAAAGTGAGTAGTAGTAAAATATTGAGAAAGAGATCATGTAGCAGAAAAATGCCGTGGCCATAGCTCTTCTCCTGCCGGTTAAATCAGCAACGACTCCTGTAGGTAGTTCCAGGACTATGGTTGATACCTCTCTGATCGAGATCAATATACCGATCTGGGTAAAACTCAAACCGTTGGCTAGGAAAAACAGGTAAAGAAACGGTTCGAAAAACTTGAGATTCTTCAAGAACCCGTAAGATGAGAATCTGAGGAGCATCACTTTTTTAGCGTCCCACATCGAGAGTGGAAATTGTATGAGAATAATTAAAATTGTTGGTAAATGTAGAGTTTATTTGGTTAATTTACCTTCTAAACCTGCTAAAAATGTTCTTTTCTAAGTGATCTCCGAGTGATCCAATCTTTTTATAGATAAATGGGTACTGGTAAATAGTGGGTATCAGGACCACGATCGTAGCTGCTAGTAGGAATCCTCCGATTATATCGGTCAGGTAATGAAAGCCTATAAAAATCCTCGAGTAAGCAGTGATGACCGCAGCAGATGCAAGTGTGGAAAAATAAAGATAGTTATGGTCCATCTGATAAACATAATACACTACATAAAGACCGATAAAGATCGCAAAGGACATCGTCGCATGGCCACTTGGATAAGCGAAACCCCCTCTATAGAACAGAAAAATAGTAGGTCTGGGTCTGGCTATGATCAATTTTAAAAGTGGGTAAAAGGTAAAAGAAAAAACAACTATAGATAGATACGAAATAGCTTGATGATAGGATTTTTCTTTAACGAAATAAACTAACCCATAAAGGAAAGTGATGTAAATAGGAATATCCGTGTAGGTGAAAATGATCGTCACACCTTTTGGAAGTTCTCTAGAATAACTTACCCAGAAACGAACTATAGAAACATCAATGGAATCGGCTAGTCCATATACCACTAAACCTGTCAATATAGAGAATGAAACGGCGAAGAAGAATCCAAGGGTAAAATTCCCTTTGATTGAACTTATTTCAGAAGTAGGTCCTTTCATCAACCGTTCAACAATCGTTTTAGATTTAAATCTTTACCCTATCTGCTGTAAAAAACCTTATAACGATAACGTGAATGATAATGTATGGACATCAGGTTAAAAGAGATATCATTCGAAGAGATAGACGAGTATGTTAAGATTCCTATCAAATTTAAAGTCGAGCGTATTCTAGAGGTCAAGTTAATCGATAACGGACTCGGTGGTATCGAACTCGTGGAAAAAGAACTAGATGAAAGTTACATCAAGGATTACGACAAGGACTCTGATCTGAAAGAATTGGAAGATGAGTTCGACACGTCCAACTGGGGATTTTTTGCCGCCTTTCTGGAAGGCGAATTGGTCGGTGGAGTGATCATAGCTTACGATACAGAAGGTGTCAACATGCTGTCCGATCGAAACGATATGGCTGTTGTTTGGGACATAAGAGTCCATCCCGAGTACAGAGGAAAAGGTATTGGATACAAACTGTTCCAGAAAGCTGTGGAATGGTCGAAAGAAAAGGATTGTAAACTGTTGAAGGTAGAGACCCAGAACATCAACCTAAAAGCCTGTGAATTTTATATTCGACAGGGTTGTAAATTGGGATGTGTCGATAGATACGCTTACAGTAAGGAAGAAGATTTATCCCATGAAGTCATGTTGCTTTGGTATCTTGAATTGAGGTGATTTAGATGAGAGATAGATACACCGTGATAGCTGAAGGAGAGAACATATTGTTGAGAGATGGTGTTAAATCGGATATCGAAAGTTACATCAGATGGTGGGATAAAGGTGAGTGGCGGGAATACGATGCTCCATGGGAAGTTGAAGAGGAGGACATGTCCGAGAAAAAAAGGAAGAAATTGTTCAAAAAACTTTACATGGGTGAAAAGGAAAATCCCCGGAAAAGAGCCGTCATATCATCTAAAGAAAAAGTTCCTATCGGATGGGTGAACAGGTATCAAGATAGATATGATCTTGAGTTTTGGTACGTAGGTATAGATATCTGTGAAGATGAGTATCTAGAAAAGGGAATGGGGACACAAGCTCTCAGATTGTGGATATATTACCTATTTAAAAATTCAAGTATCCATAAGATGGCTCTACGCACATATTCATTTAACACAAGAATGCAGAAGGTCGCCGAAAAACTCGGATTCGTTGAAGAAGGGGTTGAAAGGGAAGTCAAAAAATGGAAAGGGGAATACATCGATCTTGTAGATTACGGCTTATTGAGGGTGGAATGGGAAAGGTAAATTTGAAATCTAGGTAGGACTATTGTGGTAAACATGTTCCCTCTTTCATTCACTCTCATTTGCGGATTAGTAGTGTTTATTCTAATCGTTTTAATTGTGGTTTTACTTAAAGAACTGGTTTTTTCATCTAACAAGAAGTGTCCTTACTGCAGAAATAGAATTCCAAAAGACGCTGTCTGGTGCAAACACTGTAAGAGAGATCTCACTGAATGATACCTGTATGGCTACCTTATTCGTTTACTTTTTTATTGTTTTCCTGGTGGAGGTGGAGGAGTATTCTGCTGTTGTCTTCCAGATGGTCTTGAAGAACCTCCTTTGAGTTTTACCGCAGTGCCATAGGCAAGAATTTCCGCTCCGCCTTTTGTGATCTGGGAAGTGGTGAATCTAACGTTTACCACCGCATCGGCTCCCAACCTTTGTGCTTCCTGAACCATCCTTCCGACTGCTTCTTCTCTAGCATCGGTCATAAGGTCGGAGTACGCCTTTAGTTCTCCCCCGAATATGTTCCTTATACCTTGAGTGAAATCTCTTACGAAATTTTTTGCTCTTACTGTATTACCTCTGACCATACCTAGGTTCTGAACTATCTCCTCACCTGCTATATCCTCTGTGTTAGTTATTCGCATGGCTTATTATATATATAAGAATTATTTAAATTTTGGTTTTTATATCACTCAACTGACTTATCATTAAGTATATAAAAATGAGAAACTATTGTGTTAAGAATAGAGGCATATCCATGAATGATCCTAAGATCGAAGAACTTATAGAAAAGCATGAAAAGTTGAGAGGAGAAGGTATCAACCTTGTGGCTTCTGAGAATTATGTTTCAGATGGTGTAAAAAGAGCATTGTCTTCAGACCTTGCAGGGAGATATCACTCGGATTATTACGGGGGGACAGAACCTGCTCGAGAGATACTGGATAGAACGGAAGAGTTGGCAAGAAAACTTTTCCAAGTAAAACACGCTTTGGTCAAGCTGATCTCAGGTAATCTATGTGACCTGGACGTTTTGTTTTCATTCACAGAGCCCAGTGACCAGATAGCCATGATGAACTATACTAACGGGGGATATCCATTAGGTTTGGAAAAATTCAACAGGAAAAGAGTCTCCCTCCCGGTGAAAGAGGGGACGTTCGAGATCGACGTTGATAAGGCTGAAGAAGTGTATCGAAATAATGATGTGAAATTGACGATCTTGGGCTCATCTTACATCCCATTCCCACATCCAGTTGAAGAGATCAGTGAAATAGGTGAAAGATATTCCGATGATCATGTATGTGTATTCGACGGTTCCCACGTATTGGGTTTGATAGCCACTGGAGCATTTCAAGATCCACTTAATGAAGGTGCGGAAGTTTTGATTGGTAGTACCCACAAGTCTTTCTATGGACCTCAAGGTGGGATGATCTTAACTGATTTTGAAGAGCACGTTGACAAGTTACGCAAGTACATAGAGATCGATTTAGAAACAGGGATAGGTTTGATAGATAATCCCCATGTAAACAGGATAGCTGGACTGGGTATGGCAATAGAGGAAATGTTGGAAGATGAAGGGTACGGTGAACGGGTTGTTGAAAACGGTAAAGAACTCGCTAAAAGTTTGGATGAGTTCGGAGTTCCTATGAAGTTCTCTGATAAGGGATATACCGAGTCACACCAGATATTTTTAGATTTAGATGGGGAAGAAACCATGAAATTCTGTAAGAAGTTGGAAAGAGAAAATATCTTCATCGATATAACCGGAAGGATCGGTGTGGCTGAAGTTACTCACCGTGGATTATGTCCTGAAGATATGCATGAAATAGCTGAGAAAATCTCAGATATTTATAAAAAGATTTAATATGTGAGGTATATACGGAATTGCAGGTGCTCAAGATGGATAGAAAAGTAAATATTCCGGAAGATGTCGACTCAGTAGCTTTGAAGTTCCTTGATTTACAAGGTAGAATCAGGGAGATACGTATAATGCCTGATATGTTGGGTGTAATCCTCAAGGATGGGATGAGTTTTGATTCCTCTAATGTCGGTTTTACAGATGTCTCAGAGAGTGACATGGTCGCCGTTCCAGATCCGAATAGTTACAGAGTCTTAGAGTATGATAACGAGAAAGTAGCAGTTTTCTTGTGTGAGATGCACTGGCCCGATGGAACTTTGTTTAAAGGGGATCCTCGTAATCTACTGAAGAGCACCTTGAAAGAAATGAATGAGCAGGGAATGAATGTAAGAGTCAAGCCCGAATATGAATTTCACCTTTTAGATAAAGAAACCAAAGAACCGATAGATTCTGGGAGATACATAGATGGGAGGAGCGAGTACACTGGAATCATCGGTAAGCTTACGAAATTGGTCCGAGAGTTGAACATGAAAGTTGAGAAGATCCATCACGAAGCTGGACATGGGCAATTTGAGATCGAACCTATGCCCTACGATGATACGTTAAAAGCAGCTGATGACTTTGTTTTTGTAAAAGACCTAGTCAAGAGGGAAGCAGAGAAATACGGAGCGATTGCTACTTTCATGCCAAAACCAGTTATCGATGATGCTGGTAACGGGATGCACGTACATCTGTCTCTTATGAAAGATGGAGATTATTTATTCTCACCAGATGAATTGAACGAAGAAGCTAAAGGATTCGTCGGTGGTTTACTTGAACATGCTAAAGCACTTTCCGCAATATGTTGTCCAACGGTCAATTCTTACAAACGGTTGATACCTGGGTACGAGGCACCAGTCTATATCTCATGGGGCGGGGAGAACAGAAGTGTATTAGTTAGGATCCCTGCTTATGGTAACGAAGAGGAATCAAAAGGCCGGATCGAATTTAGGGCCGGAGATGCTACAGCGAACATCTATCTCATGTTGAACTCGTTGATCAAAGCTGGGTTGAACGGTATGGAAAAGGGATTGGACCCCGGTGAAGAGATGAGAGATAACCTCTTCGAATTTAGTGAAGACGAGATACGAGAGAGAGGTATCAAACTACTCCCAGAGAGTCTGGACGAAGCTTTAGATGAGTTGGAGAAGGACAAGGTTATATCTGATTCGCTTGAAGAGTCCTATGAACATTATCTTCGTTTGAAAAGAATGGAATGTAAAGATTTCAGAAGAACTGTTACAGACTGGGAACTAAAGACTTATTTGGAGTTCTAAATACCCTAAATTTAATATCTTAAGATTACCTCGTTATACCATGGTCGAAACTACCAAGGTAGAAGGTGAAAAAGACGAGCACAAAGTGAAGGTGTTCACGCTGAGTACATGTGGTTGGTGCAAAAAAACTAAGAAACTGTTAGAAAAAGAAGGTGTGGAATACGAGTACGTTGACATCGATCTTTTAGAGGGTGACGAACGAAAAGAAATTATGGAAGAATTTAAAAAATTCAATCCGAAAAAGAACTGTCCTACCATCGTGGTGGACGAAGGTGATACGGTTATAGTGGGTTACATGGAAGACGAAATAAAGGAAGTGCTGTGCTGATGAGGGATTACGAAGAGATGCTCGAGTACGTTAAAAAAGATGCTGAAGAGAATGGGTATTACATCTGTCCAGACGAAGATCTACTGGAGGATCTTATAAAAGGTCTTGTAGAAAATGAAAAACGCTACGGTTACGCAAGTTGTCCCTGCAGGGCTGCTAGTGGTTTGAAGCAGTACGATGTGGACATAATATGTCCCTGCGAATACAGGGATGCTGATGTTAACGAATACGGTATGTGTTACTGCGGACTATTCGTATCTGAAGAAGTGCATAACGATCCTTCTAAGCTTGTATCAATACCGGAAAGGAGACCCGAATCTATAATCGACGCGGGTATGGAAGCAAAAGAGCAGGGAATTGATGACGTGGAACAAGTTCTCGATGAAAAGGAAGATCTGAAAGTCTGGAGATGTACAGTATGTGGTTATTTAGCGGCTAGAGAGGAACCTCCGCCGATCTGCCCCATATGTAAAGCTAAAGCAGAAAGGTTCGTGGAATTTGAATTAGGTTGATCAAGGTTTACCCTTGGACTCTCCCCTAACTATACCTGAAGCTACGATGTGACTCATACGGATTGGCTCTGGAATCCGACCTCTAATAGTGAACAACTTGATGATCCTTTCAGCCTCTTGGATGTCGGTACCTTCAACTTGAATAAAGATCGGTTTGTACTCATTTTCTAATTTGTAAATATTCCCGGAAGAGATCTTATTGAACTTCTTTTTCCAGTCTGGAAGGTGTTTTTTCATAGCTTTTTTGATTTTTACAAAATCTGGTTCATCTCTAGAGATACTCACAGCCGGTATACCTGTTTCTTCCCACAACTTTTCTAGGTCTATCAGATTGAAACCACCGAGAGCTGCACCGTCGGTCATTACCATATACGGCTGTTCAGCAAACCTTGAACTTGAGACCATTTGGATCAATTTATCAGTTGCATCCAAGCCATCGACCTTGACACGGGTGGATAAAATACCTTCAAGGTAGTTGGGTGCTCGGACTATACTGCCAACTACTAAAACGTCATCATCTTCGAATTCGAACGGTGCATCATCTATACCTATAACCCTCAATTTCTGTTTCAAGCTGATCACCTTACAGTAAAGACAGATCTCCGGTTATTTTATCCATAAGATTGTTAGGTCCCGGACCTATACCCAGACAAGTAACAGTACCGGGTTCAATCTCTGTCATACCTGCGTCCCTGACAAGGCAAGTGGTCAGGTCTTCATTTTCCGCCATCTTCTTGAGAAATTCCATGTGCTCCAAATCTTCACATTTCACAACAACTTTCTTTTGACCCTCTCGATACCACTTATTGAAAAATTTATTGTTTTCTTTACTATCTAGAGCACATTTAACGGCAGCATGTGATACCTGAACAGCCAATTTACCCGGTGATAATTTCAGATCCCGTGAAACAACTAATACCATCTTGTAATCAAAACTCATCTTTTCACCTAGTACAGTTCCTCAGCCCTCATCTTTTCTAGCTCTTTGAGCCTCTCATCGACTTCTTTCAATTCTTCCTGGGCTCTTTCTTTTTTCTTTTCATAATGCTTCCTTATACTCCGAGCCTGAGCCCTGCTTTTCTTTTTAGCTTCTTTAATTTGGTACTTCAACTGTTGTCGTCTCCTGGCAAGTTTCTGCATCTCGTGGAGTAAGTCTTTCTCGTCCTCGAACTCTACATCTTCCGGGCCTGGTTCAGGTGGCTCCGGTCTTTCGAGCTTCGGGTGAAACCATCCCATCCACTGGTAAGCTCCTCTGTACCAACCTATCAAGAAGAAGATGATAGTGACTGAAATAAGCATCAACCATATGTTTTCTCCGACGAAATAACCCATCTCTCCAGGCTCTACAGGTATAGATCCTAAAAAGAACCCGTTCAGGATGGTTATGACTATACTCATCCCCATACCCAAGGTGATCCTGTAAAGCATGTCAAACTCTTTATCAAGTTCTCCCTTCCTGGGAAAAAGAGCGTTAACCAGCATGAAACCTGGTAAGAAGAATATGAACAGTGTAGCTACGATGATTCTGAGTACCATCTTTTGAGTTATAATCAAGGTTTTTATAAAAACTTTATTGAACGGGTTCAGTCAAATTCGTCGTATATCTCTCCCAGAAGTTCTTCTAAAATGTCTTCTAGGGTGATTATCCCGTCGAACCGTCCTTTACCATCCAATACTATAGCCATGTGTATCCTATTTCGACGCATTATTTCGAAAACATCGGTGATCTCATCCCTGTCACCCACATAAAATGGATCCTCACCTACAAATTCACCGATATTAGTCCCAGAAGAAGAGAGTAGGTCTTTGCTGTAAAGTATTCCGATGACCTTATTCGTTTTATGTTTAGTAACTGGTACCCTTGTAAAACCATGTTCTTTAATGAACTCTTTACCTTCTTCTACACTCAACTTTTCATCTATAACGAATGTATCCTCTTTTGGAACCTTTACCTCTTTAACTTTGACATCACCGAACCAGAAAACCTGGTGCAAAATATCTTTCTCAATCTCCTTGATCACACCTTCCCTTTCCAAAATAGATGCCAATTTCCTGACGTCGGATTCAGAAACCTTCATGTCTTCATCTTTAGTTTTCCCACCTAACATACGGATGAAAAAATCAGCAGTTTTATCAAGTACATGAATCAGTGGATCAAGAATTATGGACATATAATATATCATCTTGGCGTTTATGATACTGAAGTGTTTCTTGTTTTTGATGGCAAAACCCTTAGGAGTGATCTCCCCGAAAATTAGTAACACTATAGTAAGAACTCCTACAGCTATCGATACTCCCCAGTTACCTAAAAGATTGTAGGCTAACATGGTCGCTAAAGCTGAGGCCGTGACATTAACGAGATTGTTTCCGATTAAGATCGTGATTATAGTCCTATCCATATTGGACCTTAACTTGTGTATTATCTCGGCATTTTTTTCCTTCTCCATCCTCATATGGGCAATATCAACTTTGGATAAAGAAGTTAAAGCCGTTTCCGAACCAGAAAAGCGTCCACTGATGTAAACCAATATGGCTAGTGCAATTAAATATATAACTGTCATCCAATTCATTTAACTTCACTCTTTTTAATCAGACTTGATTTCATAATACACTTATTATTATAGTTTACTTAACAGCCTGTTTAAATAATCTCTGTTTTTAGATAGAAAATTATCAAGTTTATCCGGTTTCGGTAATCTTTTTTACCAATTTATCGATCTGGTCTGATTCTATGGTGATATCGATACCCCCAAGTGGTTGATCTTCATCGGATAAGTTGACTTTACTGTTGCAGGAAGCCTGCTTCGAAAGTGTGAAAGAACATTTATTTTCTTTAGTACGTGCTTCTAGATAACTTCGAACAGTGTCTCGGATCCTCATATCTTCGATTATCTTCGCGAAAGTTTCTAGGGACCGAGATTCTCCTACGATCTCTTTTTCTTTGACCTCCCAGGTAGCCTCTGGAAAGATTTTGCTAAGACAGGTCTTTAATTTATCTGGATCCTCCGTAAGGTAAATGGGAGTTCTGATTTCAACGTTTACATCAATATGTTCTGGATACATCTTGGTTGATTGGATAAGTTGATAGATAAAAAACTTTGTGTTTCAAAGAAAATACTTTTAAATGTTGTTCGATATACCGACATCCACAGGGCTCATAGTCTAGTTGGTTATGACGTCGCCTTCACATGGCGGAGGTCGCCGGTTCGAATCCGGCTGAGCCCAT
>JAFDTG010000111.1 GCA_019594235.1 Candidatus Saliniplasma halalkaliphilum
TCCCACGAGTCCACCTACACGACGGTTTCCGTTCACTTTACCAGTAGCATACGAGTTCTCTACCGTGCCGTACCAGCTCCCTCCAACGAGTCCACCTACATTACTGTCACCGCTAACCTCACCGGTTGCAAACGAGTTCTCAATCGTGCCTCCTTCGTGCCCTCCCAAGTACCCCACAAGTCCACCTACATTACTGTCGCCGCCAACTTCACCGGTTGCAAATGCGTTCTTAACAGTACTATCAGCATTCTCACCGATCAGGATGCCTACTTCAGAGCTACCGATAACATATGCATCAAACAAACTCACATCTGTAACTTCTCCATCTCTAACATATCCGAACAGTCCAACATACTCTTCTCCTGGGCGGTTTATGTACAGATCATTTATCTCATAACCATTACCGTCAAAAACCCCCATGTATGGCCATGTCCAATTCCCGATGGGTTCCCAACCTTCGTCAGTATCTACGAGTTCGTCGTAGCCATCTGTATCTTCATCTAGATCGTTCATCAAGATGTAATCCTCAAAAAATAAATATTTCTCTCTCACTTCATCCAGATCATACCAGTCATGGATCTCTATCGGTTCAGATTCATCCTCTTCAACACTGACATCAACACTGGTTTCTTCCCCAGATACAACTACAAAAAACCCGCTCATCATCAACAGGAGGCTGACGGCGATGGTGAACACTTTCATCTTCATCGATAACCCTCTTATTAGTAGGATAATGATATATATATAACAATTATGGATAAATGATGTATGATCTTTTTTGATCCGTTCTATACCTTTTTTCAACATTGTTTTCTCTCTATACATATTATCTCAAAATTCAAAAAGTCCGAGACCACCAAAATCATTAAAATCATAAGAGAAATTACCAATTCATGAAAGTGAAAGATATTAGATTCAATGTAAGCACAAGTAAGGAATTAGACATAAAAAACATCACTGAACAGGGACAAAAAACAGTTGCAGAGAGCGGTGTCCAGGAAGGTATGGCACTGTTCTTCGTCTCAGGTTCGACTGCCGCTATAACCACCATTGAATACGAGCCCGGACTATTACACGACATACCTGCTGCACTTGAAAGATTGTTCCCTAAAGATATGTACTACAAGCATCACGAGAAATGGCACGATGGTAACGGTCATTCACACGTTAGAGCGTCCTTCATAGGCCCGAGCTTAACCGTTCCCATAACAGATGGACGACTTGAACTTGGAACTTGGCAGCAGATCATCTTGTGTGATATGGATGTTCCTTCTAGAAATAGAGAAATAATCGTCAAGATCAACGGAGAATGATCAATTTTTACTTTCCAAACAGAGAGACGCTAACAATGATTCCAACTGAAGTCTTTCATTTGCTCCTTCGACGATCCTGAATTCTGTTTCACCGATCCTATCTACCATGATCATCTTTTTTTTGTTATCCATGGCTATGTTGTAGATGTTCTTGTGTATTTCTTTCACGATATCTTCGCCGGATAGACCGTACTCTAAAAGCAGTTCGTCCAGTAAGTTACGGGCACCCATGAAGTCACCCTTGAGTGCTGTTCGGATCAGATTCTCTACGTCTTTTGGTTTAGCCACATTTGCACTCTGTCGAACAATATCTTCGGTTAAATGATCGGTGGTAGAACCAGATATCTGTAGTAAATTAGTAGCTCTTCTAAGGTCTCCGTCAGCAACCCTTACAAGAAGTTCTTTCGCATCATCATCTATCTTCAACCCTTCACTTTTGGTAATCTTCTCGATCCAACTTCTAACATCTTTTTTGTTAAGGTGTCTAAACCTGAATATGGCACAACGGGATTGTATCGGATCGATTATCTTAGAAGAGTAATTACACGATAAAATAAACCTGCAGTTGGTAGAATACTTTTCCATGGTCCTCCTCAGAGCTGCTTGAGCTTCTGGAGTCAACGAATCTGCTTCATCCATGAATATTATCTTAAATCCGATATCACTCATAGTAGAAGTTCTAGCATATTCCTTTATCTTGTTTCTGATCACATCTATACCTCTCTCGTCACTAGCATTCAATTCAAAGAAATTTGCACTCCATTCATCCCCATACATTTCTTTTGAGAGTGCGATCGCTGAAGTTGTTTTCCCTGTACCTGCTGGACCAGCAAATAGAAGATGAGGTAAACTTTCCTTTTCAACATACGCTTTAAGTCTCTCTATGGTCGAGTCCTGGCCGTATACTTCATCTAAAGATTCTGGTCTGTATTTTTCGGTCCAAATTTTCTCCATTCTACCGGTTTATACGATTACTTTCACTGTTATAATTCTTTCCACTACCCTTAAAAACAGAGCCAAAAAATAAAATAATAGTAATCCATTTTTATAAACGGTGTCTGGATTGAAAAAACCTGAAGAGTTAGTGGATGAATATACACGAGATGAGCTGGATAAAATAGCAAAAAAAGCGGGTATCGATAACCCGACCACTTTTAAAAATAAATTATCATTGGCAGAGGAGATAGTTCGGGTAGAGAAAGCTAAAAAATACGCCAGGAAACCAATCGGTTTATATATCGAGGATTGATAGTAGAAATCCAGTTAAAATAATTGAGGTCATTTAGTCATGATAAGGCGTTTCCGAGGTCCTAAGCGAGCTAGCAAAACCGAGCAGAAGAAACTGGTACAAAATGCGAAAGACCTTCAAAAAGATCCTATGAAGATAGTACCTGAAT
Organism: Candidatus Saliniplasma halalkaliphilum; assembly: GCA_019594235.1. Lineage (GTDB taxonomy): Archaea > Thermoplasmatota > Thermoplasmata > Halarchaeoplasmatales > Halarchaeoplasmataceae > Saliniplasma > Saliniplasma halalkaliphilum. The sequence goes on from JAFDTG010000111.1 coordinate 2,711, forward strand.
GTCAGAGCAGTTGTCTTTTATGCAAGTTCGGTAGGGTTAAAAGAAAAGTTAAGAAGATCGAGAAGTACAAAAATGATGAAGAAACCTTGAAAAAATTATCAAAACGTGGGCCTGGACTCTCCAAAGCTTTGGCGGGTACACTACTACTGGCTATAGCTGGAAAGGCACCTAGGTTAGGTACGGCCATGACTCCTAAAGGTGAAGTTTCATATGCTAAAAGAGGTTCTGCTAAAAAGAAAAGATTGATAGGTTTACAACATTTCTACGATCCAAATCTTAGATTGATAGCCTATACGAAAGAAGCTAAAAAGGGATATTACCTTTATTCGGTTGGAGATCGAGTCGTATGCACTGGTAAA
>JAFDTG010000024.1 GCA_019594235.1 Candidatus Saliniplasma halalkaliphilum
AGCTGTAGGTATAGGTCTTATGAGTAAAGAAAAGGTTCAGAGAGAGGACACTGCCATAGGAATAATATGGGTCGTTGGAATGGCTTTAGGAGCACTTTTCTATAGGATGACTCCGGGATACAAACCATCCATGGAGAGCTTTCTCTTCGGTAATATATATATGATCAGACGTACGGATGTATATCTATTGTTCTTTCTAGTGATAGGTGTTCTAGCAACTGTAATGTTTTTTTATCATGAACTTCAAGCAGTAAGTTTCGATGACGAATTTGCCAAGATCGCCGGTCTCAATACCGATGCCTTCTACATTTTTCTCTTGATACTTGTGGCTTTTTCGATCGTTTTCCTTTTGCGTTTTGTCGGTATAATCTTGGTAATAGCCATGCTAACCATACCTGCTTCGATATCTAGTGGCAGAAGCAGTGACATTAAAAAGATAATGTTTTTATCCTGCATCCTCTCATTGATTTTCGTTCTATGTGGTCTCTTCATCTCTTATATTTTCAATTCTCCAGCGGGTCCGAGCATAACTCTGTTTTCAGGAGGAGTATTCTTGATAGATATGATCGAAAAGAAAATCAACTTTTGAAATATGTTTTATGAATCAATATATGACGATCCTACCGATATCAATATCGTCTGTAGCTTCAGTAATTAACACGGAAACGAATCACTTTTTGAAAAAAATTAAAAATTAGTTAGTTCTTAGTTGAAGATACAGTTCTAGTTATCTTCTTCCTTCATCTTATTAAGAGATAATATGATAGCTATAGCCACTACTAATGAAGAAACCGTGATTATCAGCATGTTCATCAGGAAGTTATCTTCCAGGGAAGACTGTTCCTGATCATCAGTTTCCTGATCGGATGTATCCCCGTCGCCATCAATTTCATCAGCCGAGACAACTTCGTCTATGACCGTTGTTAATTGGTCAGCATCCATGAAACCTACTTCTTCTCGAATTGTATCTTCGTTAGAGTTGATGAAGACCATGGTGGGTACACCGGTTATATCATATTGGGAAGCTAATCCTCTCTCTGCGTTTGCATCCACTTTTACAAAAACTATATCGTCGCCTTTTTCCTGTACTTCACGTTCCGTAAAAGTTTCATCTTCCATCATCACGCAGTACCCGCAGTTTTCGGTATAAAAATAAACCATGACTGGCTGATCTCTCTGTTCCGAGACTGAAAGTCCTTCATCATATGAGTGCCAATCCATGCCGTTTGCAGAAACTAGTGAAGTCGAAAACATAGACGCCAGAAGTAGTGCTAGAATCATGATCGTAGAATAAAACACTCGTTTATGCATATTATTTACATAACTGTTCTTGTTAATAACTCTTTTGATAAACTTCTACATCTCATCTTAGAAGGCGAATGATTTATTTATACCTCCAAGTTTTTATTAACCATGTTCGAGGAAGAGTACAAGCTGGATTTCTTTGAAGAAAAGGGATACTTTCGGAGACAGTGTACAGAATGTGGAGCATACTTCTGGACTTTGGATGAAGACGAAGAAACCTGCCAGGATGCACCATGCGTGGAATTCGATTTCATCGGAGAACCTGTGACCGATAGGGAATTCGATCTAAGGGAGATGCGGGAATACTTCATGGATTTTTTTTCTGAAAGAGGCCACACCCCTTTGGAAAGGTACCCGGTAGTTGCCAGGTGGAGAGACGACGTTTTCCTCGTTCATGCAAGTATCTATGATTTTCAACCACATGCAACATCGGGTCAAGTAAAACCTCCAGCCAACCCGCTAGTGGTCTCACAGACTTGTATTAGATTACCGGACTTGGATGAAGTGGGTAGGACAGGGAAACATCTGACTTCCTTCGAGATGATGGGACATCATTCATTCAATTCTCCTAACAATTTCGTTTACTGGAAAGAGGAGACCGTCAAGTACTGTCACGAGATGCTGCTCGACATAGGTGTACCAGAGAAGGAAATAGTTTACAAGGAACATCCCTGGATCGGAGGAGGTAACGCTGGTCCATCACTGGAAGTCAACGTGAAAGGTTTGGAGGTAGCAACTTTAGTTTTTATGAACATGGAGAAAGACCCCGACGGCGATATAGAGCTAGAAGGTGATATGTACAGTCCACTAGACCTTAACGTCGTTGATACCGGTTACGGTGTCGAAAGATGGGCCTGGATATCGGACGGTGCACCCACGATCTACGATTCATTATTCCCGGAGGTCATCGAGTATATTTGTACTGAAGGTGATATCGATCACCCTATCGATGAAAGATGGTACCGAAAGATGTTAGAAGAGTACACTAAACTGGCTGGAAGACTGGAAAAAGATTTCCATGACGAAATACTTCTTAAACAGCTTCAGGAAAGATTGTCCAGTATGGATATAGATCTAGTTAAGGATCAAATCTCCGAAAAACTAGAAACGCTGAGATATGTGTATACTATATCAGACCATTCTAAAACTATCGCCCTTATGCTGTCAGATGGATTGATCCCTTCCAACGTGGAAGAGGGTTATCTGGTCAGGATGATGATCAGGAGGGTTTTAAGGCAGATCGACCAGATCGGAGTTGACATCGAGCTCAAAGAACTTGTGGATAAACAGCTCGAACTGTTCGATGATGTATTGGACCAAAGTAATAGAGAACTGGTCTTCGATATCCTTGAGATCGAAGTGGAGAAGTACGAGGAAACTTTAGAACGGGGTAAAGGATTGGTGGAGAGGGAACTCAAAGAACTGGAAGATGATGAACTATCTCTTGAAAGTTTGATAGATTTCTACGATACCCACGGGATCCATCCTACCATAGTCAAGGAACTAGCAGAAGATCAAAATATAGATGTTCACATACCCGAGAATTTCAACTCGTTGCTTGCTGAAAGGCATGAAGGAAAAGAAGTGGAAAAGCAAACCAAAACATCGGAATATCCCGATCTACCAGAAACGACTCCACTTTATTACTTAGAGGAGAATGAAAAAACCTTCGATGCCGTGGTAATACATTCAGATGAAGGGGAAGTCATACTCGATCAAACTTTGTTTTACCCTGAGGGCGGCGGTCAGCCTTCTGATAAAGGTACACTCAGCACGGAAGAATCGACGGTACCGGTAAAACACGTTCGCAGGGAAGGAGGTCTGATAATACACGAGATCGACGGTAATATCCCCAAGGGCGAAACCGTCAGCGGAAGGATCAACTGGGAGAGAAGGATGAACTTGACCAGACATCATACGGCCACTCATCTTGTGATCAGCAGCGCCAGGAAAGTTTTAGGTAAGCATATCTGGCAGAGGGGTGCGCAGAAAGGAGTTGATAGTGCAAGGATCGATCTATCTCATTATAAAAGGATCAGCAGGGAGGAGATCAAAGAGATCGAGAAACTTGCCAACCAGTTGGCTCTTGATAGTATCCCAGTAACCAAAGAAGAACTTTCTAGGGATGAGGCAGAGGACAGGTTCGGCTTCGAACTCTACCAGGGTGGGGTGCCTGAGAGTGACGTTATACGTGTGGTCTATATATCAGACCAGGTCGATTATGACGCTCAGGCATGCGGTGGAACTCACTGCGATAACACATCCGAGGTCGGAGCTATCAAGATCAAAAATACACAAAGGATCCAGGACGGAGTGGAAAGGATAGTATTCACAGCTGGCATGGCCACTGTTGAAGAGATACAGAAGCAGGAAGATATACTGTTGGAAACATGTGACGCATTCAGCGTAAGCACATCGGAATTACCAGATACTGCACGAAGGTTTTTCTCGGAATGGAAGGAGAGAGGTAAGCAGCTCGATGAACTGAAGAAGTATAGGGCTATTGCCGTTGCAGAGGAACTCCTTCCCGGCGAAGATATCAACGGAGTCGAAGTTGTAAAAGGTATTGTGGATATGGACGTAAAAGGGATGTTATCAACGGCGGAACGTTTAACAAGTGAAGGTAAAAGGATCGTTTTACTAATATCAAAGGGCAGCGATGTCCAGATGGTGTTTTCAAGAAGTGATGATCTAGATATCGATATGTCCCAGATCCTTAGAGAAGCCGCTAAGAAGGTGAACGGTGGCGGAGGGGGAAGTCCAAAGACCGCCCAGGGAGGAGGCAGCAAACCCGAGGGCAAAGATGATGCCTTGGAAGAAGCATTAGATTTGATAAAAAAGGAGTTGAATTAGATGAAGGTAGTTTTCCACTTGAATGAAGAAAAAAAGACCAACGAAGTACTGGCTAATATCAGGAATCTAAAAAGAGATATGGATGGTGTAGAAGTAGAACTTTTGGTCAACGGTATGGCCGTTCGTGATTTTATCCAGAACAGTAACTACGAGAATAGGGTCAAAAAGATGGTGGAAGAAGGAACAGTTGTCAAGGTATGTTCAAACAGCTTGAAAGGCTTACGTATCGAAGAGGAGGAACTTCTTGAAGGTATAGAGATAGTTCCTACTGGAGTCAGTGAGTTAGTTAAAAAGCAAGAAGAAGGATGGGCTTACATCAAACCTTGATTTCATCTTATAAAATCTAAAAGAGATGGACCTTTTCTCATCTCCTCACTGAAATCTTTCAATTTTAATCCAGTTATACCGGTATTCTTCTCAAAGACCTTTCTCGCCGTATCTCTCCCACCTAAATGATCCACAAGTCCGACTTTTTTAGCTTCTCTTCCCAAGAACACTTTGCCTTCGAATACCTCGGAGTCCTTTTTGATGTTCCTTCTTTCTTTTATCTGGTTTTTGAACAGTTCGTTCATATCCTTGACCATCTTTCTACGGTGCTTTTTCTCTTCTTCAGTCATCTCAGAGAAGGGCATCCCTTCACCTTTGAATTTACCCTCTCCCTGAACGTCGATATTTATGCCCAATTTTTCTAAAAAATCTGTTAAATCTGGCCTTATCGAGATAGTTCCGACTCCACCTATAGTAGATAAATCATCGGCCACGATTTTATCACAGACTGAAGCGATCCAGTAAGCTCCGGAAGTACCCTGTTCTTGGATCAATGCCACTTTGAATATGTTCAAAGAATCTATTTTCCTAGCCAATTGTTTGCTTTTGTAGGGTGAACCTCCAGGTGAATTTATCTCCAATATCAAACCTTTGTAATGTTTATCATCTCTGATCTTATCAAGATACTCTTCAGACTGCTCTAGAGACGACTTCATGAATGAAGGAAACAGTCCCATTTTCCCATCCATTATAGGACCTTCGATGGGTATGATCGCTAGTTTATCTTTGAATCTATTTAGGAACATCATATATTAAACCTCACGAAACTTATTTAAATCTTTTTTGAATTCCTGTTGATTTTAAGTGTTTTGTAAAAACCGACCAATCCAGTGAATATGATAACAGTCAATGTCAGCAGTCCGAGATCGTATGATCCAGTCAACGCTACGACAGAACCCACACCGACGGGACCGATAATACCGAATGTATTGGCTATACCGTTCATCAATCCTGTAGCTGAACCCAATTCGTCCTTGGATATTGAATTTTGAAGCTTAGTGAAAAATAAAGGTGGTGCAAGCTGTCCGAAAAGGAATATCATGAAAAGCAATGCGATAGCAGTTCCTGGGTTCGGGATCGGTGATAACGTGAGGGTCATTATCATGATCCCAGTGGTCAATAGTGAGAACATGATTATCTTATTCGGATTACCTTTTACGTCACTCACATAAGACCCTATAAGCAGCCCCAATATGGCCCCGGCGTAGGGTATCGCTGCTATGTAAGCCATCTCGCTGATCTGGAAATCGTACACTTGTTCCAGATAAGTGGGTGCCCAGAGGGTGACCCCCCACCAAAAGGAAGTCACAGTGGTGAAACCGACTATCACCTGTTTAAAATCTGTATCGTTTAAAAGTTCTTTGAAAGCACTCTTTATATCGATATCCCGATTGGATGTACGACCTCTATCGACATCTGAGGGTGAATCGTCTATGAAAAGTAAAATAGGAACAGCCAGGATAAAACCTATAAGTGCTACAATGTAAAATGAATACTGCCAATTGTACAGATGTATGATTGGTCCCATAAGTATGGGTGCGATTGCTACGCCGACAGGAGCTCCTATCATGAATATGGAATTAGCACGACTTCTTTTCTCCTTCTTGTACCATCCAGCGATGACTTTGGTGGCCACAGGAAACATCACACCCTGTGTTAAACCAAGTATCAATCTAGATACTAAGAACAGAGTGTAGATATGTCCAAAATAAGCTCCTAGGAAAACTGCGAAAGAGCATCCCACTATGGAACTTACTAGAACTATTTTCGTACCGTATTTATCGATATTTGGACTCAAAAATATATTCGAGAAACCGTAACTTATCAAAAAGATGCCCATGAGTACTCCGCCCAAGAAACCCTTCTCAGCGGTAGACCAGACCAGTTGATCCCCGATCTCTTTAAGTGCCACGGAAGTAGTTAAGCGCCCTATAAATCCTATAAGAATGGTGGTGAACAGTATCAGCAGGACCACCCATCTGTTCCTGTATGAAAGTCGTATTCCAAGTTTTCTAGAAAGTGATGGTTTAGACATGATTTAAGTGTAAAGGAATATAGATTCTTTTTATAACTTTGGTGTTTAATATAAGAGATCCTGGTCAATATTGAACTTTATACCTCACCAAAAACTTACCATTAGGTTCGATCTTAGTCATCACGTGTTTTAATTTAGTTGGCCATTCATCTTCTTCGAGATCCGGTGACGTGAACAGAGATGGAGTTTCAAATCCTCCGATGACCACCGGGTTAAAACGTATATTGATCTCGTCCAACAGCCCATCTTTTAAGAGTGCTCCAGATAACTTACCACCAGAGCTGGTTAGAATCTTTTCAACATTTAATTTATCTGCCATCTTTTCCAGTACCTTTTTAAGGTCAACTCTATCGTCTCCTGCGATAAAGTATGGTATCTTATTATCTCTTAAGAATGCTAAGTATTCAGGTTTAACATTATGAGATACTAGATGTATGATCGGTTTGTCTTCCTCACCTTTAAAACCACTTCTCAATCGCCCCTTTCCATCAACTACCGCTAACCATCCTTTCAACTCATTTTTAGAAACGACCTCTTCTGGTAAAAAATCATCGTAGAGTGTATCCTCATCACCTTGATAGGGTTCTAAATCTTTCAATTCATGTCTATCATTGACCAGCATATTGCTTCCTTCCATCCAAACATCAGGGTTATGGATATCTTCTAAAGAGTTCGTAAACGTCTTCCACTCCTCTTTAGTTCCCAACACAGAATCTCGTTCATCCATATCCATGATCGTTCGATTAGGACCCAATGATATCCTTCCGTCTATGGAAGCTGAAACTCCTAAAATTACATATGGCCTTTTCATATCTTCACCAACTTTTTAGAGAAGTAGATATCTATAATAAACTTATCTGTTTTAACTTAGAAATATCCCTTAGAAATTCTAATAACAATTGACTTTCTCAATTATTAATCAGGTCATGATCCGGTAGTAGAATTTCATCTATCGAAGAATAAATAACTATACTTATCCCACCTAAATTCGAATTAATTAAATACCTGCAAATTGCTCTAAAATGTATGAATATACTCGAAGAATTAAGGGAGATGTCGAAATTTTATATCGCTAAAAAACCGGACCGGTTATATGGTAAAGTTCACTTATTGATCGGGGATGAAGAAGGATTTCTCGTAGAAATGACAAAAAACGATATCAAAGTCAAAGAAGCCGATGTCGAGGATCAGGGATATATAGAACTTGTAATGTCCGAGGAAACCTTTGAAAGATTAAGTTCCGGAAAATGGAACGGGATGACTGCCGCTGGACGAGCTAACATGTCAGACCCAGCACCTTTAGATTTTAGAGTGCCGGAAGGCGAGGGGATGGATGCTCAGAAAATGCAGATGATGTATCATTTTCTTATACATTTTTTCAGTAAAGAGTACCCCACGATCACCAAACTAGGTAAGGAACATTCTAGAAAAGTCCACGGCGGTAACGCCGTCCCCATAGCTTACGGACACGGTATCAGGTCTGCATATTATTCCATCGAAAAGGGTGATCAGATAAACGAAGATGAGCAGGACCCCTGGAATCAGGTGTTCACCGTCCTAAGTGGAACCGGTACGGCAGTTATCGACGATGAAGAGGTAGAACTAGAGAAAAACATGTCAGTCCACGTACCCCCGAACACTGCACATATAGTAAAAAAGGAAGAGGGTTCCGATGAACTGGAACTACTCTGGATCGCCTACGGTGAGCAGGCCTAAGATCTGATATTCACCGATTTTTAGACCCTTCTTCGTAACCTAGTTCGAAGGCTTTCAGGTTAACATCTATAGTTTTCTCCGGCACGGTTTCTTTGACGACCTCTTTCAAGACGTCTCTTTCTAATGGGAAATTCGGGATGCTGGTTACAGCACCAAGCAGTACCACGTTTTCAGTCCTTGGGTTACCAGCTTCCTTGGCAAGGGATAGTGAATCGAGCATGTATATGTTCTCAGTCACCTCTTCTAACTTCTCGACTATATCCTCGATGGTGATGTACTCCTCAACCTCCTCCTCGACTACTTTGTTAGTCTCGATGGGATGGTGCACCAACCTGTTACTCGATATAATATGTCCATCGGGTTTGAGATATTCTATATTCCTTAGAGCTTCCATCCCTTCCAACGACACCATTAGATCAGCTTCTCCGTATGGTATCAGTGGGGAATGAGCGTCTTCACCGATCCTCAGATGAACGTAGATAGAACCGCTTCTCTGTGACAAACCATGCTGTTCTCCAGTGATCACTTTCTTATCCATCTCGCTGCATGCTCTTCCTATGGTTTCGGAGAGAAGCATCAATCCCTGTCCTCCGACTCCTGACAACATTATGTTGAACTTATCTTCATTCATCTTTCTCACCTCCAGTGGACTCGATAGCATTTATCGGACACAGTTTAGCACAGACCATACAGCCATCGCAGAGATCTTTCTTGATTTCGGTATGTGAACTGTCCATATTCAACTCGATAGCCGGGCAGTAGAAGTTTCTAACACATTTGTATATGGATCGACAGGTATCGTCATCCACCCTGTTGGGTATTATCGGTTCACCCTGTTTTCTTTTTAGTCTATCGTGATACAGTGCACAAGGTCCTTCGGAGATTATCACTGAGACTCCTTGATATTCTATCATCTCTACGATATCATCGACATTATCCTGAGGTTGGAATGAATTTATTTTCTTTACCTTTTCAACATTTAAACTTTTGACGACGGATTCTATATCGATCTCAGTTACTTCATCTGGGCCGAAATCCGAACCGGGGTTGGGCTGCTGTCCTGTCATAGCAGTCACACTGTTATCGAGGACTATCAAAGTCAAATCATGTTGATTATGTACAGCATTTACCAATCCAGGTAATCCGGCGTGGAACAGAGTTGAATCCCCGATCATGGCTATGACTTTTTCATCTAGAACATGCTGCATACCGCTGGAAAGTCCTAAAGAAGAGCCCATGCATAAAAGTGAATCAGTTATCTCATAGGGTTCGAGTAAAAACATCGAATAGCAGCCTATATCGTTGTTGAAAACGTAGTCTTTATCTTTGATGGCTTGTTGAAGAGCCCAGAGGGTTGCACGGTGAGGACATCCTGCACAGAAGATAGGTGTTCTTTTCGGGAGTATTTCCTTCAATTCCTCAGCCTTTTTAACGAATTTATCATAGTCTTTAGGAGAGTCAATTTCTAAAATTGATGAAATTCCATTGACAATCCGCGGGACATCGTACTCTCCGACCATACCGAAATCTCCACTTCTTTTACCTCTGATCTCTAATTCACTTCCCTTGGCCAATTGAGTGATTCGGTCCTCTAGATAAGGCATCAACTCCTCTACAACTATAACTTGTTCAAGCCCATCTACGAAATCCATTATGGTATTTTCTGGAAGGGGATATGTCGTACCTAGTTTGAGAACCGGCATATCTAGATCAAGGACCTGCAGAGCCTCCTGAACATGAAGGAAAGAAACTCCAGATGTGATGATACCGGTCGTCCCTTCACCTTCGATGACTCTGTTCAAAGAACTCTCTTCAAAATCTTCTTGGATATTCTCTAATTTATTCAAAGAATTCTCCTTCAACTTTCTGGCCTTGGCTCCGAGGGTATAGAACTTTTTATGAACGTCCTTCCAAGACTTCTTTTCTGATGTCGTTCTATCAAGCTCATCTATTTCCACGTTTGAACTTTGATGATTAACTCTAGTTGTAGTTCTGATCAATGAAAGCACTTCGTATTTTTCTGAGAGTTCGAAGGCGTACTTCACTGCTTCATAAGCCTCTTGAGCCGAGGAGGGTTCAAGCATCGGAACGTGAGCCGCTTCCGCGTAGTAACGGCCGTCCTGTTCACTCTGTGAAGAATGAGCATGGGGATCATCAGCTATCAGAAGTACCAGTCCTGCGTTCACACCGGTGTAACCAAGTGTGAAGAATGTATCACTAGCCACGTTCAAACCGACGCTTTTCATGGATGTGAAACCTCTCACACCTGCCATGGCCGCACCGGCAGCAGTCTCGAGTGCAACTTTTTCATTAGCTGAAACTTCCATCTTAAGATCTTCGAATTCCCCTGATAGGATGTACAAAGTATCCAAGATCTCGTTCGTGGGTGATCCTGGGAAAAACGCAGTCACCTTCACATCACTTTCTAACACTCCTCTCGCTATAGCTTGATTGCCTATCATAAAAGTCTTTTTACTTTTTGGATCGATAATATCTTGTACTGCCATAAATTCACCTAGATCTTAACATATGTAGTAAAAGGTTAAAAAGTTACTTGACATTAGAAATAATTTTATAACTTGAAAATCTTAATAAACTTGAATGGTCGACGGGAAAAGGGGTAAGATATTTCTATCTATCGTGCTGATAGTCGGAGTTCCTATTTTAATTCTAGCTGTTAGTGCAGGAGATGTGCTTCTATCTATCATGACACTACTTTTTCTGATCTTGATGTATTACACTAATGAAATAAACCCTGAGCCGTATAGAAGAATGGATCTCGAAAAACTGAAGGTAGATCTTTTCATGTGGTGTATGTTACCGATGCTGTTCGGAGCTATGGGGGCGGCTAGGATCCTCGATCTGTACTTCTACTTTGTATTCAGGGATATAGGCTTTACAGCCCTGGCAGCGGTTTTTGCATTCATGTTCATGTTGAACATGGATAGCCATACGAGATTTAGACCAACTAGGTTTTTCACTATTTTTTTCATAACGATATCAACAATAGGGATGGGTACGGTAATCGGGATCACACGTTTTTTGACAGATCAATTTCTAGATACTGGATATTTAGGAGGGAATACACATTTGATGGTATATCTCATCATTATTACCTTATCTGGGATAACCATAGGGATCAATCTTAGAGATTATATCGAAAGCTATGAGTTCTTCCCATTCAAAAACGTGGGATCAGATTTTGAATATAGAAATGATTTTACGGACCATAGGCAAGAGTTTCTTAGACTTTTGAACGTCCTATTTGGGAGATATAATAATCACAATCACATGTTAATATCTAGGTTCTTACAGGTCGGTATTTTTTTAACAATCATCTATGGAATTTTAATAGAGAGATGGGTAATTGTAGGATGGTCGGTATTTTCGTTAATATTCGCCGTATCCCCTGATCTATTCAAAATCAAAACTGATTTTGATCCCCCTTCCATAATTTATCTTTGGGTCACTTCAGTCACTTTCATATACGCATTTGGAAGGCCCATGGGTTTCTACAGATATTTTGGATGGTGGCCTGGTGTGACACACTTTTTCGCTGGGACACTCGTGGCAGTTTTAGTCTTTTCATTCTTAGTATATCTGGGATGGGTATCTACAAATTTGTACACCCCTTCTTATTTGATACCGGTAATCGTGCTTCTATCTATATTTCCTATAGGTGTAGTCTGGGAGATATCTGAATTTTTTGTAGATGTATTTTTTGGAAGGAGGCTGCAAGCGGGGATCGAAGATACCGTCTTCGATTTGATCTGTAATTTTAGTGGTACGGTATTTTCACTGATTGTGATTTATGATCTGGTAGATGGTTGGACTATCAAAGACAAAGGAAAGTTTTTCAATCCTATAACTTTTATCAAAAATATTATAAAAAGGTCTTAACCAAGTATGATGGATAACTTTTAAAAAACCACACCACACATAACCAACCGGTATCATGACAGATGAAGAAACAGACGAAAAAGCGAGTCCCGAAGAACGAGCCGAAGAGTTCAGAAAAAAGATGAAGGAAAAGATCGAGGAAAGACGACAACAGAAATCTCAGGGACAAAGACCACCACGAGGAGGTTCTCGTAGAGCGAATCCCTTTGCTCAGATGATGGAGGGTATGAGTCGTGGTTCTAGATCTGGACAGAACTCTGAGATCGCTTCAGAACTGAGAAATGTAACAAAAGAGTTGAGAGATATAAAATCGGAACTGCGAGAGATCAAATCTGAGCTGGAATGAATCTGGGATCATCAGAAACCAGATCAACAACCTTCATGGCACTTTTTTCTTTATCTTTTATCTCCAACATCAGATCGAAATCATAAGGTTTTGAAATTTCTATGAATTTATTGAAATCCTTTTTTTCGATAGATTCTGCATGTCTTCCTTCTCTTTCATCCATCATCTGGGAGCTGTAATCGACCATAGGTATACCATCACGGTTCTTCCATGTACTTTCGACTTTCTTTAAAATCCAACAAAACTCTTCCCCATCGTTTTTCAAACTATGGTGAAAATAATCGAAAAGTACCGGAACGCCGCTTTCTTCGCTTATCTCTAAACAATCTTTAACACTGTAAGACTTTTCATCGTTTTCGATCACCAATCTCTTTTTGATTGCCCCATCTAAATCCTGATATCTATCTATAAATCGTTTTTTACTTTTTTCTTTGGCATCATACACTCCACCAACGTGAAGTTGTATTTTAGCTGTGTTATTCAGCCCAAGAAAATCAAGCACTTCTGCATGGTAAAGAAGTTCATCGACACTACGATGATATACATCTTCTTTGTTGGAGTTTAAAACGATGAACTGATCCGGATGCATAGATATCCTGATATCGTTTTCTTTGATTAGATCTCCGAGTTCTTTGAATTTATCACGAAAGTGTCCTCCCCAATCATAATCGTTTACCTCATGGGAAGCGAATGGAACCAAATCTGAACTTATCCTGAAGAACAGCATATCACGTTCGATGTTGAATCTAAGGATCCTTTCTAGACAATCCAGGTTGTTCTCAACTTTCTCTATAAGATTTTCAACCGAGTATGACTTCAAACGAAATGTTCTGTTACTTGTGCAGTCGAGTGTTCTGTTTATGCACGGATACCCAATTTTCATGATATAAGGTTAACAATTGCTGTTATTAAGGTTCTACCCAAATTCAAGATTATTTTGGATAATAACTATTAATAATTTGAAGGACTTTACAATCTAAAAAAGGAGGTTTTGATAAAATGACATTCTGTGAGGAACTCCGTGAAGAGGCATCTGATATTTGGGATACATGGCATGAACATCCCTTTGTCAAGGGTATAGGAGATGGAACTTTAGATAAAGAAAAATTCCAATACTGGCTTCGTCAGGATTATGTATATCTTATCGATTACGCTAGGGTCTTTGCATTTGCTGCAGGAAAAGCTAATGAACTTAAGGTCATGCAGAAGTTCGCTGAACTATTAGATGGTGTGTTGAACACGGAGATGCAGCTGCATCGCAGTTACGCTGCAAAATTCGGAATATCCGATGAAGAACTTGAAGGAGTTGAAAAGTCACCTACTTGTCAAGCATATACGGATTTTCTAGTCAGAACAGCATCTGTGGGTACACTTCCAGAGATAATAGCGGCATTGGTCCCGTGTTTTTGGGGATTTTTAGAGATCGGTGAAAGATTAGCTGAAACTGGAGATACTAGTGAGAATAATCCGTACCGAGATTGGATAGAGATGTACTCCTCGGATGAATTTGAAGACCTATCTGAGTGGAGTAAAGAACTCATGAACCAGATGGCTAGAGATGCCAGTGAAAGTGAACGAGAAAGACTGAAAGAGGTATTTGTTACCAGCAGTCGGTTGGAATTGAAATTCTGGGATATGTCCTACGAGATGGAGGACTGGGAGTGACATCAATGGCTAATTTAAAGAAACGAAAGAGATCTAGTCTGTGAAAAGCTTTATATTATACAATGTGCATATTGTATTACGATGATAGTGATAAAAGACGCGATGATCTTGATCCATCTAGCTAAGACCTCGGTTTTAGAGGATTCCTGCGACTTATTTGAGATGAATTTGATCCCAAACGAGGTCTGGGAAGAAACTGTTAAAATCGGGAAAGAGAAAGGTTATCCCGATGCTAAACTGATAGAGGAAATCATAGATAAAAATAAGATAGAGGTCTGTAAAGTAGATGACAATAAACTGATAGAACGTGCAAATGATTTCAATATACAAGGTGGTGAGGCCGAAGCGGTGGCACTATATTGGGAAAAAGAGGCTGATTTCCTTGCTACTGATGATGATAATGTTAGGCGAAAAAGGGTCATATTAGAGTTAGATATCATCGGTACACTTTCGATCATAATCAAACTATTCGAAGAAAAAAAGATCGATAAAGATAAAGTGAAAGTTGCGTTGGATATCCTAGGGGAAGTAGGATGGTTCAGCACAGCAGTATTAGATAAGACCAAGATGGAGGTAGGATTGATATGAAAGCATCTATAGGGGTAAGATTGGACAAGAAATTTATCGAAGAGTTGGAATCGCTGAGCGAAGATGAAAGGCTAGATAGGTCCACCATAATCCGTAAACTCCTTGAGAAGGGATATAAACAGTACTTAAGGGAAAAGGCAGCCGATAGGTACAGGAAGGGAGAAATAACCATCAGTAAAGCCGCGGATATGGCTGGAAACACTATATGGGAGATGGAGAAAATTCTGATAGATCAGGGATACATCTCTAGTTATTCTGTAGATGATCTTGAAAAAGAGATAAAGATGTTGGATTGATTTGATCTTTAGATCCCATTGTAGTACGGCAGCATTGGACAGGTAGTTCCAGCGTCTCCCTTCCAGAACTCTGAAATATCCATGGTTATTATTGTGTACCCTATATCCTCCAATAATTTTTTCGTGTTCTTGTAAACATCAGGTATGAGTACCTTGTCGTTACCTAGATAGGAGAGATTTATGGGTTTATTCTTGTACATAGTATCTTGTTCCGATCTATGTATCTTGACCAGATCGAAACCTTCGAAATAATTTACATCAACTATTTCTGGACAGATAGCCAAAGTCCCATCTCCAATAAAATTGACACCAGATAATAGATGGAATACTTCAGTGACTGGTACTTTTACGAATTCTGTTTCTGGAAAATGTCTGGAAAGTTGGTCTATACCTTCTTCATTAGTTCTTTCGGAAATACCGACGAAAACGACGTTTTGATCAGTGACCAAGATATCACCGCCTTCTACGGTCCCGGGGGTATGAATTTTCTTGATCTCGTATCCATCCTGTTTAAGATGTTCTGCAATCACCTTTTCTTCTCCCCTCCTAGAGGGTTCACCGAACCGGCATATAGATGCGGTATTAGACTCTTCACCGATAAGCGCTGTATCTTGGACAAATATGCTGTCAGGATATGATTTCTGGACAGGTAATTTTTCTACCATGATACCATGTTTCTCAAGTATTCGCACGTAATTTTCGTGCTGCTTCAATGTTTTATCAAAATCGATAGTTCCGTGTTCCGGATTTTTAGAAACACATCTCTTATAACTTTCTCCAGGTGGTATGACCAGCACTTTATCGAATATTCTATCCATGTTTGGTTATAGCCTTTCAGGTATAAAAATTGTCAGTTATTAAAGTCACAGACAAGATGACTGCGACTAGTTCAAAGGAGAGAAAGAACCTGAGTGTAAGGGCTGTACGGAAGTCCAAGGGAAACCATTCTGGGGAGAGTGTGAAACATGTTCCTGTGCTCAAGAAAAAAAGTTGACCACTGTGGAGAATGCGGTGATTTTCCATGCCAAGATTTCATGGAAAGGTATGACCCCGATGA
>JAFDTG010000082.1 GCA_019594235.1 Candidatus Saliniplasma halalkaliphilum
CCTTACCGGATGGAATGGCGTTACGGAGAAGCATCTTACAAAGTCATAGCCATAGACGTGGGTCATGTCTGCCAGAATTTATACCTAGCTTGTGAAGCTATAGATTCAGGAACTTGTGCCATAGCTGCCTACGATCAAGATCTGATGGATTCTTTGCTCGAAGTAAACGGAGAAGACGAATTCACTATATACTTGGCCCCGGTGGGAAAGATCGGCTAAATCAGTGACAAAAAATACAGTAAATCTTAACTGCTTATCACACTATACAAAACACATGGTCGAGAAGGTATTTGCCTATATACTCAGAGAAAATCGACAAGATAAGCAGTTGTTGGCCTTTGAACACAAAGATTTCCAAGACGTACCTCTTCAGGTGCCGGGGGGCACTCTAAAGGAAGGTGAAGATCCTGTAGAAGGTTTAAAAAGGGAAGTATGGGAGGAATCCGGACTAACCGATTTTCACAATATAAAAAAGCTCGGCGAAGCTGATATAGCTAGTGCAGTTAACGATGAAGAATTTCACGCGTATTTTTTCAGATGCGATATAGATTTAAACTGTGAAACATGGGATCACGTGGTCAAAGGCGATGGAGAGGACGAAGGACTCACGTTCAGTTACAGATGGTTAGATCCCCAGGAATCCTTACTTGTTTACGATTATTACTTTCACATCTTCCTAAGACCGAGGTACCTGCCAGACTTGTTCAAAGAAAAAAGTTTACTAGGTCTAGCAAACGATAAGATCTCACTGATGCCGCACACCGGATTGTGGAAAAGAGAATTCCTAAGAGAGAAAGAATCGCTTAGAAAGGAAACAAATGAAACCGAGATACAGCACGTCGGCAGCACTTTCGTCCCGTGGCTGCCGGCAAAACCCATCGTCGATATAGCTGTAAAAGCTGAAGAACCAAAAGATCAAATTAAAAATATCGAGAACTGTGGTTACGAATATATGGGTGAGAAAGGTGTCAAAGGGAGATATTATTTCGTAAAGGGAACTTCAGATAACAGAACCCATCATATACACATGTTCGAAGAGGGTAGTCAAATATTTGAAGATCACATCCTGTTCAGAAACTATCTGATCAACAACAGAACAATCGCTGAAGAGTACGGTAAGTTAAAACTTCAGTTGTGGAGAAATTACAGAACAAATAGAAAGAAGTATACCGACGAAAAATCTGATTTTATAGAAAGAACTCTAAACGAAGCTAGGAAGGAAAATTAGCGATGAATCTCAATAGTTTAGTCCTTATCCTTCTTTTTCAGTCAGTTCTTTAATTTTTACATCTATTTCAAAAGTCATCAGTGTAGTTTTCATAACCACTGCGAACATCCATTGGGTCGTATGTTTCAATAATAAGGCATTATCAAAACCTTGAATTAGTATGATGTAGATAAAAGAACCTGTAAAAGCATTCGTTTACTATCTAGAGATCTTTCATCAAGGAACTCAAAATGATGAGGTATCTGTTTATGGCAACTCCTATATTCGGTCTTGGTTTGGCTCGGAACGGTACAACATGGCTTGAAAATATACTATGTAACCATGAAGATATAGTCGGTGCTCAACATAAAGCTCACTGGGGTATAAAGGAGAGCTATGTCTGTGAAAATATCCAACACTGGGATGATTTTCAAGACGATGACCAATTCATCCGATTTTTAGAACTCTATTCAAGCGGAGATTACTTCAAACTTGTAGAAGGCGAAAAAGATTACTTTTACCAAAATCGACCTGAAGGTTTCACCGAATTCTTCCTCGAGCTGATGGACAACTATGCAAGAAAAAGAGGTGCAGCCTATTGGACCACTAAATTAGACCCGGCTTTCTACAGGAACCCCGAACTTTTGGAGATGTTTATGGACAGGGTGAAAAACCGCTATAACGAAATAAAATTCATCGGAATTCAACGTGATTTCAGAGAT
Source organism: Candidatus Saliniplasma halalkaliphilum (assembly GCA_019594235.1). GTDB lineage: Archaea > Thermoplasmatota > Thermoplasmata > Halarchaeoplasmatales > Halarchaeoplasmataceae > Saliniplasma > Saliniplasma halalkaliphilum. Next base: position 1,930 of record JAFDTG010000082.1, read on the forward strand.
GTATTGAATTCTGCTATCAATATGCCAGGGGCAGAGTGGCGAAAGCGGTCGTTATCGAGAGAGGTATTCGCGATATTCAATACTGTACAAAATGCTCATGGATATAATATGATAAACCAGATAATCGATGAGCATGATGGGTTGAAACTGCAATTCGAGGATTTAACAGATAACCGCTCGATCGCAGTTGAAAAGATCGTAGATTATCTAGACCTTGATCACTCCGAAGAGATGCTTGAAGATCATTACCTTCCAAACAGCAGTTATATAGGAAAAAAAGAAAAAGTAACCCTTTCCGGCTGGGAAGTAAAACTAATAGCTAAACACTTGTTTTCATTACTTCATAAAGAAAATATATCAAATGGTATTTTCATGAGTTTAGTAGATAAATTACTAGATCACCTCATTCCAAACAATCGTTTGATACATTGGCGTCTTACGAAACTGGAAAAATTTCCAGACAAATACAAAGAGAACTTAGAAAAAAAAGGGAGTGTCGGATTAAAACGAGCTTTGTTTGGAGATGAAGACGGATGACGTGCCCCTGTTAAGAGGAAGTTCACTTAACGTACTCGTCGAACCAGTCGAGCATCTCCTCCAACCGTTTCATCCTCTGTTTAGGTTTTCCTTCCCTAGATAGATTATGGTTCTCATCCTCGAATAGAACAAGCTTGGAATCTACTCCGTGATATTTCAAAGAGGTGAACATCTGTATCGCTTCAGCTTCCCAGCACCTATAATCTTTTCTCGAGGTTATGAACATGGTTGGAGTTGTGACTTTGTCGGCGTACTTCATCGGTGACCGATCCCACAGCTTATCAACATCTTCCCATGGATTTGACAAGATCTGGTCTTCAACGAAATAATATCCGATATCGGTAGTTGCGAATTTTGAGATCCAGTTGCTTATACTTCTGAACGAAACAGCACCATCAAACCTGTCAGTATGACCTATGACCCAGTTCGTCATGTAACCTCCGTATGAACCGCCGGTTACCCCGAGTTTATCCTCATCGATGAAATCATACCTGTCTATAGCCGTATCCATAACATTCATGAGATCATTATAATCCGGCCCTCCGTATACACCCATGATATCTGCGAAGTCGTCTCCGTTTGCCGAGCTTCCGGAAGGGTTGCTGAATACTACCGCATAACCCTCGCTGGCAAGCAACTGCATCTCGTGAAAGTGAACGGTACCGTAAACGCATTTAGGACAGCCGTGGATCTCCAAGATCGTGGGATACCGTTCACCTTCTTCAAAACCTACCGGTTTCATAACCCACGCATCTATCTCTCGCCCGTCGGATTCAACTTCAAAGTATTCGGGCTTAGATACCTCGATATCCATATCGTTGAAATCTGTCAATCTTCTTTCGTCTCCATCGAAAAGGTAGAGTTCCTGGGGATGCTGTCCACGAAGTCCGACATAAACGAACTCGCCGTCATGAACATCAAACGAGTCTATCGATCCCTCCTTCTCAACTACAGGTTCCACTCCATCTTCGATAGTGAACTTGTACAATCCGGCGTTGTACCCTTCGGTTATCAAGAAATAGTACTCGTTCCCCTCGACTCTGATCATTTTTCCTCCGCCGTAACGCACGTCGGTCAACAAACTGTTCCCGAGTGACCGGTCCATATCGGTCAATCTTTCATACTTATCCTCTCCACGTTGATAAAGATAGAACTCACGATTGGTATTGATACCCATCCTCTCCATGTCGGTGGCTTCGAACAATATATCTTCGTTTATATACATCGCTCTATCGATACGGAGGACTTCGTCAGTGAGCTTTTCCAATTCACCGCTATCAAGATCAAATTCATAGAGATAGTTTTCAACTTTCATCATATCTTCATACTCGTTCACCACCAGGCAGATCCTACCATCCCGAACATCAAAATACGTCACGTTCTTGTACCCTCCAACAATCAAGTCGATCTTTCCCTTATCTAGATCAACCTCGTACAGATGCAGGCGTTTTTTATTGCTGAAACCTCTCTCATTAGACCAGAAGGGTATCTCGTCGAGTTCGTGGTAGTCTTTCCCCTCTTTCAACTCATCTTCTTCATCCTCTTCACCGACTTTCTCCCAAACCGTCGCAAAGATACCGCTCTCGGACCGTTCTAAACCACCCACTTTCTTATCGATTGTGAACAGATACTCGGCTTCACCACCATGGATGTTGATCTTAAAGAATTTGGTCTCTTCCTTGTCTTCTTCATCTTTTTCTTCCTCTTCTTCTACCCCCATATCTCTCTTTGAGGTGAACAGTATCTCTTCTTCGTTCAACCAAACATAATCTGAATCCTTTCCGCTGTTGGTCAGCTTATAGATTTTATTCGTTTCATTAACCAACATCCAAAGTGTAGATACGTACTCATTTTCTTTTTCGTTCATCTCGTGGTGGGAAAAACAGACGTGTTTTCCGTCGGGTGAATAATTCGGATTCGATAAAAAAGTGTAATCAGTTAGACCTTTGATATTGAGTTTTGTCATGATATCCCGATAGGGTATTCATTTTAAAGATTATAAATAGATTTTGAATCGATTTCAGTAGGTGGTTCTCAATTAGAATTGGATCTTTGAGGGACGCATTCGTGGAATACACTACTAGCGAATTACAATATCTTAAAAGGGAAGGTATGGGTTATGGTTCTGATAAGTACGTTCTTCTCTCCCGCTCTTGCCGGTAGATTGCTGTAACACATTGTTCCTATCGAGTTTTTCCTTCAGAAAACATAAATATTTATGTTTATATTCTAATCACGGATGAAAGAAGGGATAGGTATCATTTTGGGCGGTCTAGCATTCATCGGCGTGGGCGTGTTTTTGATTTATATTTACTCAACATGGAAAAGTCTTTGTTTGTTAGGAATAGTTGGTAGTTTATTTATTGTAAGTGGTATATCTATAATCCTATTTAGGAAGAGGCGGAAAGGTGGAGGCAAAAGTACGAGAGAGTTGTTAGGAGATATGGATGAAACTACAAGGGGACAGTTGGAGCAGAATATGTAGTCCTTATCATTATAATAAACCTTAATGTTTTATAGCCTACTCACAGGATCACAGTTGATCAATATGATAAAGAAAGACCCTCACTATCTAGATGGTAGACATTACGATTCTTTGTACTCCAGAGTAGATGATATCCAATTCTATCTAGATTGTGTAGAAGAATACGGTGATCCAACCATGGAATTGGCGTGTGGAACAGGTAGGATAACAATACCTTTAGCTGAAAAAGGTATCGATATCACGGGCCTAGATCTTTCTGAAATGATGCTGAAAAGAGCTAAGGATAAGGCTTCAAAAAATGACCTAGATATCGACTTTATCAGGAGCGATATGAAAGATTTCTCAATGGATAAAAACTTCAACACCATTTTGTTACCGTTCAACAGCATCTAGATGCTGATCGAGATAGAAGAGTACGAAGCCCTTTTATCGAACATATATCGACACATAACTCAAAAGGGCAGATTCATTTTTGAAATATTCAATCCGGATTTCGATATATTGACAGATTCTCTAGACGATTCAACTAAAGAAGAACGTGAAATCAGTGAATATGATGATCCTGACGGAAAAGGAAAAGTTCGTGTGACCGAGAAAAGAGATTATGATCCAACCACCCATATACTGGATCTGGATTGGTACTATTACATAAACGGCGAATTGGAGCGTGTAGAGGATCGGAAATTGAGGATACTATTCCCGAAGGAGATCGATGCAATACTAAAGTACAATGGATTCGATATCGTAAAGAAGTTCGGTGATTTCGATCGTTCAGAGTTCTCTAAAGATTCAAAAACTCAGATAATCATCTGCAAAAAGAGGGACTAATCTCCTTTAAATTCTGAAATATATTATCTAAATAAAACAACAAATACATATACTATAATATACAATAGTATACTCAGCATGACGACAAAAACGATAAGTTTCAGGGCAAAGGAAGAACAGATAAAATTATTGGATGAATTAGTGGAGAGTGGGAACTACACTTCTAGAGGAGAATTACTTAGAAATCTTTTGAGGAACATCGAAAAGAAGGAACTTTCCGATAAAGTGAAAAAGGAAATCGAATCCGCTAGAAAACAAGAAGGCAAACCTTTAGACGACTTATTGAATTGATAGCGTAAGTGTGAAATTCTAATGACATCTTCTGAATACTATTTTGAAGTCAAACCAAGTTTTATCGAGAAACTTGACGATTTTCCATCGGAAGTCCAAAATAGGATAAAGGACAAATTGAAAGAGTTCCAAAGGAAAGTGAATACCTACGGTATCGATCCTAGAGAACATAATAATACAAAGTACATCGCAAAAGACAGAGTATGGAGATTGAGGGTAGGAGATTATCGAGTATTTTTTGACATCTATGATAAAACGGTGAGTATACTTTTTGTAGAACATAGAAAGAAAGCATACAGATAACCTGTGATAGTGAATTATGTGTGCTGTTGTTTGGTTATCTTTAAAAAATAATCTAGCTCACATAATAAGTTGAGGGTATATATTTAGTCCGTTAGCTATAGATATAGTTATCACTATAGTGATAATTTGATGATAGAATTGATCAATCCTCATATTGCTAAGATATCATTAGCTTTAGAAGAAGGAGATTCGATATTAAAGTTATCTAAAAAGATAGGTTCATCATATGGATGGACACACAAATAGGTGAATGAATTAGAAGAGTTAGATATCATCGAAATAAAGAACGGTATAAAGATCATCGATGAAGAAGTATCAGAGAGATTTGAGCAGTTAGGTAAAGCATTAATTCAAAAAAGATTAGATTTGGAAGATGCCTATTTATTGCCCAACTTTTCAGGCATGAGATATGCGTTTACAAAGATCGACGCGGTCTTTATTTGGACTAAAGGTGGATACCAGATCGC